>NZ_JACFRE010000018.1:0-2965 GCF_016101085.1 Gilliamella sp. W8123 | reverse complement strand
ATATAGTGATCATAACTGTCGTTTGAAGTTTCATCGTTCCAGTTACTACGACCAAACAAGTTAGCACCAGCATAATAACTCATTTTCCCCCACGTTGAAAAAAATGCAGGTGCGAATAATTAAGTTGTGTCGTATTTTTATCAACCTCGCCAATCAGCTTCTTTTTTAAGCTCTAGTAAAGCTATTTATCTTCTTCCTTCTCATCCCCTACGGCGCAAATTGCACCACCATAGGGATATATCTTACTAAGACGACTGATTGTACCAGTATCAACGGTCGCGGCGTACTGGGTGGTGCTTTCGCTCGTCTCTTTGCCTTCCGCATCAGTTGGAACCGGTTCACTCGACCAATAGGGTTTAGCATATATGAAATTAGCATTAGAGTATCGGTCCAGAGAACCCCACTCAGCAAAGAATCCGGCACCAATTCGTCGTGAATAACCAGTACCATTTGATGGATAATTATTTTTAGGGCAGTAATCTTTCGAGCTAGAACACCTTGCGTTAGTTAATTCTCTAAGGCGCGGAAGACGATAACCTAAACCTAAACCTAGATTAAGACACCATGATCCCTGTATGGAAGCTACCGCTGATTTATTACCTCGGTTGACAAACCACTGTTTTAACACAAAACCATACTTCAACACGATATCATTATTGTGACTATCTTTACCTTTACCCACCAACTCAAATGTCTGAGGCAATGATGGAGCAATTATCTTCTCACCGGCCCAACCCGGATTATCTACACGCCATTGCTGCGGTGTAGCCACGGGACCATTTAAGGTGACCCGGACAAGACTAGGGTCTGAGCTATTTAAATAGGTCATAGTCGCTTTAATATCGCCCTTAGGAGAAACATCCTCCCATGTTAATTGCGTATCAATACTACCTAGCACCAAATCAAAATATAAACCATTTGCGCCAGTAGTAGGAAAATTTAGACCGTAAGATGACGGCTCGGATGACTGAACAAGAAACCCTAAGCCTGTGTCCCACATAGAAAAAGGACCAGCACGTTCGCCGTTATATTCTAACAGAGGTCTGGCAGAGCAAATATCCGCTGTTGGCTGTGGTTTAATATAATAAGTGACAGTACTTGCGGTAAAACGACGACTTCTAGGTACGCCATAACGGGTGGATAAAATAATATCATCATCAGTTCTTAACATTACTCGATAAGGTGCTTTACAAATGGTAGGCACATTGTTACGAGTGACCGGACGGTCAAATTTATCAAGGATAGATAAATGCAACTGCCCTGTGACGGTAAAATCACCATCGCCATCATCATCATTCCAATAGTTATAAGGCGTACCGATAAGGGTACTCAATGGTATGGCATTAACATTAGTTGGCACTAACATATCAATATCGGCAAAGCTCTGACCGGCAACTGGCAGTAAAATAGCATCTGATGAGTTTGAGTTATTACTTACCGGTGTTAATGTCGTACCATCAGAGAAGGATATCTTCATCAGTTCGTTTAAGTCTATCGCGCGTGTTTGACCACCATCAAAAGTTAAATAAGGGCCATTACCATGAATAACATTTGTAGTATAAGCGGTCAGCGCTTGACTATTAAATGAAAATGGCAGAAAGATAATAGGTAGTAAAGTTAAAAAAATCGACCAAGATAAAAATAACCTTGATAGCAATTTAAGGCTTTGCTGAAAAAATAAACTACACGAAAAAACTAAACTTCGTTGGCTAAAACGAGACGAATTTAAATTAAACGTTGGGCAGGTTTGGTGTTTGGTGTTTGGTGTTTTAAATTATAACGCATTTTGACATCCCTTGTCAAGTAATACTATGTTTTATTTCATTTTATTCCAGCTTAACTGACTAAATCATCACCGAATATTGCGGTTAAAATAACCTATAGAGTATAGTACTTGAAAAAAATCTATGCAACTACATTTAATGATTTAATTGTTAAATTTTGTAAATATTATTAGGAAGTTAAGTCTTTAAAACACAGTATTAACCTTTCTGTAAAAACCCTGCTCCGGAAAAATAAACCTATTGGTACGGGTAATTAAGTTGTGTCGTATTTTTATCAGCCACGTCAATTAGCGCCTTTTTAAGGCGCTAATAAATTTATTTATCTTCTTTCTTCTCATCCCCCGTGACGCAAAATACTGCAGCATCACCGTTTTTTATAGGGGGATCTTTAATCATACCGTAAACAGCGGTCGCGGCATACTGGGTGGTGCTATTGCTTGTATCATTAGGTTTTTCCGGATTAGTTGGCACCGGTTCACTCGACCAATAGGAATAGTGGTTTCTCGCCTCATCCTTGTATCTAGTCATATCACCCCACTCAGCTAAAAATCCGGCTCCAATTCGTCGCGAATAATGATAAGTATTTGATGGATAATCGCTTTTTGGGCAGAAATAAGAGCCAGAACAGAATGATGCGTTAGTTAATTCTCTAAGGCGTGGAAGACGATAACCTAAACCTAAACCTAGATTAAGACACCATGATCCCTGTCTGGAAGCTACCGCTGTTTTACTACCTCGGTTGACAAACCACTGCTTTAACACAAAACCATACTTCAACATGATATCATTATTGTGACTATCTTTACCTTTACCCACCAACTCAAATGTCTGAGGCAATAATGGAGCAATTATTTTCTTACCTGCCCAACCCGGATCATCTACACGCCATTGCTGCGGTGTAGCCACGGGACCATTTAAGGTGACCCGGACAATACTAGGGTCTGAGATATTTAAATAGGTCATAGTCGCTTTAATATCGCCCTTAGGTGAAACAGGATCCCATGTTAATTGCGTATCAATACTACCTAGCACCAAATCAAAATATAAACCATCTGCGCCAGTAGTAGGAAAATTCAGACCATAAGATGACGGTTCGGATGACTGAACAAGAAACCCTAAGCCTGTGTCCCACATAGAAAAAGGACCAGCACGTTCGCCGTTATATTCTAACAGAGGTCTGG
>NZ_JACFRE010000017.1:0-3180 GCF_016101085.1 Gilliamella sp. W8123 | reverse complement strand
ACCGCAGGTATTTGAGTTAGTCGGTCGTGATAGCAGTGGTAATGCGGTGGTCAAATATGGATTTGAGTTAAAGCAGTGGTTTGTTCATAGTGGTAATAATGAAAAGAACCATTCTAGTGCGGAATCTTGGTGTAATAATATTGGATACCATCTCCCAAATATCAGGGATTTAACTAATGGATCTTGTCGGGGACTTAATTCAGAAGACGATTGTAACGGTGTAGTAGAGGCAACGCCTTCGTCACCTGATCCTTGGTTCCGGCGTCACATTGGTGGAGGATTGTTCTCGGAATGGGGGATGGTGGAGGATTACGTTGGTGCCAACTTTCCCGGCCTCGGCTCCGGCGCCGGCGGCACTTGGACGTTTAAATATTGGACGCAAGATATAGTAATTAGTACACAAAGGTTTTTTTATGTTAACACGCGTTATGGTTCGTTTTCTCCCGATACTTGGAACTACTCCACAAGGGGCGGCGGACTCTGTGTCTATCCTTAGCTATTATTTCTTAGTTCTTAGGTATTGAAGCTGAGGTAAGAAAAATAATGTTAGGGCGATAAAAAGCGATTTTGTGGCGCGACATTCGCAATGTGCTGACAACTGAGTGAGGTTAGCATGGCAAACAGGGATGTTTGCCAAGGAGCGTTAAGAGCGAACGCAGGCGGAAGGCAGTCACATCGTGACCACTTGCGTGGTCGCCGCGGGAGATTGTAAAGAGGGTTCGTGCCAACCCTCTTAACTCGGACGTAATCACCGCATAGAACTAGCCACCAAACAACAAAACGTCCGAAACTCAAACAACCAAAAAATTTTGAGGAAAGGGGGTTTTTAAGGCCTAAAAATCCCCCTAAAGTTTCTCCGAAATTGGTTTTAAGGGCGTAATTAAGAGGTAATATTACATTAATCTTTACAAAAGTTAACAATTAAACCATCAAAAAAAGTTGCATGGATTTTAGCAATCACTATACTTTTATAGCATATTTATACGAATGGATAAATTTTATGCCGTTAGGCTTAAAATTTTAAATAAATCATAAAATTGGATTGACAAGGATATCTGATATGGATTATAATTTTCAACACACAACACACAACACACAACCTGCCCAACCTATAAATTCACCTATCTAAAGTTAAGCTCACATCGTTTATTATTTAACTGCAGTTTATTATTTCGACAATTTCCCAAATTTCCTAAATTTCAGCAAAATTTTTCAAAATTTCTTGGTTTAGCCTTTTTATCTCGGCCGATGGTTTTGGTATTAACCGTAGTTGTATTACAGTCTATCTCTTTTGCTAATTATGCATTAACCACTAAAACGACCAATATTATTTATGGCTCAGCCCCATATTTAACCTTTGATGGAGGTCGAACCCGGGTAACAAATACCGAAGCGCTACTCGGGATATCCCTTTCTGATGGAAGAACATTTACTCCGACAACCAATAATTCAGAAAGAAATCCTATCGTTTTACCTGTTGCTGGTCAGAGTTTTAATGATATTGGTATGTTAGTACCAACGGATACTGATTCTATTGCATTAAGCTCACTTATTGGCACACCGTATAATTATTGGGGAGATGATGATGGCGATGGTCAGGGGATTGATGGTATCACCGCTACCGGTAGTTTAAATTTATCTATTGTTGATAACTTCAATCATCCTGTTGCCCGTAATGAAGTACTGACTATTTGTAAAGCGCCATATAAATTAACCTTATCTAATGATGGCGGTAGATTAACAACACGTTATGGAGTACCTAATGAAAGTCGTTTTACGGCAGGTAATGCCACTTATTATATTAATCCTAAGGCATCGCCAGTGATTTGTTATGCAAGACCTGACCTAGGATACAGAGACATAAGGCAAGGTCTTTCTGCTGACATATGGAACCCTGAGAAGGGTTTTCTACCACAGTCAGTTACGCCGTCGTCTTATGGTTTAAACTTCCCGACTACGGGTGCTAATAATTTATATTTTTATTTAGATATTGGTGGTAGTAATCAGGCCTTATCGTGGGCGCCGGTTTCGCATGGTGGTATTACGGCAACGATGACCGATTCAACAAGTACCAGCGTTAAAGTCACCCTAACGGGTCCTATTCCTACAGAATGGCAACAGCAAACAGATTATCCAGATCCAATCGATAGACCATCTTTACCGCAGACATTTGAGTTAGTCGGTCGTGATAGCAGTGGTAATGCGGTGGTCAAATATGGATTTGAGTTAAAGCAGTGGTTTGTTCATCGTGGTAATTATGAATCTTGGGACGGTATAATATCTTGGTGTGATCGTTATCATATAGGATATCGTAATCCTAAGGTTCTAGATTTAACAAATGCGTCTTGTCAGGGAAGAGGTTCAAGTCATGGTTGTCGAGGTGCAGTTGGTGCAACGCCTTCATCACCTGATAATAACTATCGGCGTCACATTGGTGCAGGATTTTTCACGGAATGGGGGAGGGTGGACAGTTACGCTAATGCCGGTTTCAAAGACGTCTATTTGACGCAAGATTGGGGGGGTAATAATCTAGGATTTTTTGTGGTTAGAATGGGTGGTGGCACGCATTGCACGCGTGCCTCGAATTACTGCGTGAATGCCGACTCCACAGCATACGTAGTCTGTGTCTATCCTTAGCTATTATTTCTTAATTCTTAGGTATTGAAGCTGAGGATAAGAAAAATAACATTAGGACATTAAAGAATCATTGCCCTGTCAAGGCAATGGCGCTGACGTTGACGAAGTGGGCGATAAAAAGCGATTTTGTGGCGCGACATTCGCAACGTGCTGACAACTGAGAGAGGTTAGCATGGCAAACAGGGATGTTTGGCAAGGAGCGTTAAAAGCGAACGAAGGCGGAAGGCAGTCACGCAGTGACCACTTGCGTGGTCGCCGCGGGAGATTGTAAAGAGGGTTCGCGCCAACCCTCTTAACTCGGACGTAATCGCCGTATAGAAACAACCACAAAACAACAAAACGTCCGAAACTAAAACAACCAAAAAATTTTGAGGAACGGGGTTTTTAAAGCCAAAATCCCGTCCAAGCTTCCCCGAAATTGGTTTTAAAACTAAAATTAGCTCGCTATAAACATAAGAGTTTATTTTGGCAAATAAGTTTGGTGTATTTAATTTAGCGACATTGGCAACGTGCTGACAACTGAGTGAGGTTAGCATGGCAAAC
>NZ_JACFRE010000016.1:0-5401 GCF_016101085.1 Gilliamella sp. W8123 | reverse complement strand
GTAGTGAGATAATAGACCGTGCGTGCTTAACTTTACTAACGTTAAATTATAGTTTGGGCAGGTTTGGTGTTTGGTGTTTGGTGTTTGGTGTTTTAAATTATAATGCATTTTGACGTTCCTGTCAAGTAATTATATGATTTTTTTGATTTTATTTTATTTTTATCGGCTAAATATCCGTCGAATATTGTTTATTATAAACACTTGAAGTATAGTCATAAAAAAAATCTAAGCAATAGTATTTAATTGTTTATTTGTTAAATTTTGTAAATATTATTATTAAGTTAGGTTATTAAAACATAGTTTTAATTCTTAAAAAAACACGCCTAAGATTTTCAGAATGCAAATGATACAAATAAAAAAAGGGATTGTATTCAATCCCTTCTAAATCATACTAATTAGCCAGCTCGATAGTTAGGTGGCTCTTTGGTGATAAGAACATCATGAACATGACTCTCTTTCATACCCGCACCAGTTATGCGATAAAACTTCGATTTAGTGCGAAGTTCATCGATAGTTCCACAGCCAGTTAATCCCATACATGAACGTAAACCACCCATTTGTTGATGGATAATTTCTTTTAATAAGCCTTTATATGCAATTCGACCTTCAATACCTTCTGGTACTAACTTATCAGCAGCATTATCAGATTGGAAATAACGATCAGATGATCCTTTTGCCATTGCCCCTAATGATCCCATACCACGATAAGATTTATAGGCACGACCTTGGAATAATTCAATTTCGCCTGGTGCTTCTTCAGTACCAGCAAACATTGAACCAACCATAACACAAGATGCTCCAGCGGCAATTGCTTTAGCGATATCACCTGAAAAACGAATACCGCCATCAGCAATAACAGGAATATTATGCTGTTTAGCTACCTCAACAGCATCCATAATCGCACTAATTTGTGGTACCCCTACCCCAGTAACAATACGTGTAGTACAAATTGAGCCTGGTCCAATACCGACTTTGACAGCGCTTACTCCGGCATCAATCAGTGCTTTAGCACCTTCACCGGTTGCCACATTACCACCAACAATTTGCAAGTTTGGATAAGCTTGTCTTGTTTGGCGAATACGTTCAAGTACACCTTCTGAATGACCATGCGATGAATCGATAAGTAACACATCAACACCAGCTTCTACCAATGCAGCAATCCGTTCTTCATTACCTGCTCCGGCACCAACAGCAGCGCCCACTCGTAAACGACCTTTTTCATCTTTACAAGCATTTGGTTTTTGCTCGGCTTTGTTGTAGTCTTTGACTGTTATCATGCCTTTTAAGTGGAAACGATCATCAACAACTAATACTTTTTCAACCCGATGTTCATGCATTTTTTTCAAAACACTTTCTCGAGATTCACCTTCTTTAACAGTGACTAAGCGTTCTTTAGGCGTCATCACCGCTGTCACAGATAGTGATAAATCAGTAGCAAATCGAACATCACGAGCAGTAATAATGCCAACTAATTCTTGCGATTCAGTTACAACTGGAAAGCCGGCAAAACCATACTCCTTAGCTAGGTCGATCACTTGTTTAATAGTCGCCGTTGGTAATACTGATACGGGATCTTGTACTATGCCGCTTTCATGTTTTTTAACGCGCTTTACATGTTCAGCTTGAGCTTCAATTGACATATTTTTATGGATAAAACCAATGCCACCTTCTTGAGCAAGAGCTATAGCAAGTTCGGCTTCAGTAACGGTATCCATTGCCGCAGATAACATTGGAATATTTAATTTGATGGTTTTCGTCAGTTGAGTTGTAATATCAGCAGTGTTAGGTAAAACAGTTGAATGGGCTGGAACTAATAAAACATCATCGAACGTGAGGGCTTCTTTAACTATACGAGACATGACAATATTCACCATTGAGTTGAATTGTTGATAAAATATTGCCGATGTATTCTACTCACTTTTAATATAAAAGACCAGTAAAATTTTATATTTATATTTCAGCAGATAAATATAGCGCAAACTAATCTCTGTTACTCGCCATCGCTTTTTTGTGCCATTAAGATGTAATTGACATCAACGTTTTTACCTAAGCGAAATTGATTACTGAGCAAATGATACTCCATACCAATTATCCCTTTGACATCCAAATTAGCCTGTTCAACCCAAGTCATTAATTCAGAAGGACGAATAAAACGATTAAAATCATGGGTACCTTTCGGCACTAAGCGTGCAATATATTCCGCGCCATAAATCAACATTAATTTTGCTTTATGATTGCGGTTAATAGTCGATAAATAGAGTTGTCCATTAGGCTTAAGTAATTTTGCACAAGCATGAATAATTGAAAACGGATCAGGCACATGTTCTAACATTTCCATACAAGTAATAACATCATAGTGTGCGGGGAATTGTTCAGCATGCTGCTCTACGGTTTGATTCTGGTAGTTTATTTTTAAACCATTTTGCTCTGCATGTAATTTTGCCACTGCTAATGATTCTTCAGCAAGATCAATTGCAGTTACATTAGCAGCTAGTTTAGCTAGACTCTCTGACAAAATACCACCGCCACAACCAACATCTAATACATGTTTTCCATTTAGATCACCGGATTGTTGTTTTATATAATCTACTCGTAATGGATTAATAATATGCAATGGTTTGCATTGACCATTGGGATCCCACCATTGCGAAGCTAGTTTTGCAAACTTATCTATTTCGTTCAAATCGATATTTTGTGTCATGACTATTCTTTTTAGAGACGTAAATATTTTATGTAATATATGCGATGGGATGATGATTAGCAATATCAAAGATTTCATGCTCTCTTTTTCTCAACTTTAGTCACAGTAAATTGTTTTAGCTCACTAACGTTTAGAGGTTTAAATAATTTCCGAGGGGATTTTAGTACAAAGGATATTTTCGAATAAGGGGGTTATACCCCCTACTAGTTTTCGCCATCGACATCGAAACTAGCTGGTCATTACGTGACTAGTTTCTTTGACGTGTTAAGTATTTATACATTATCTATTATTTGTTTTAGAACTTAAATAGCCTTGTCAAAAAGGCATATTTGACATGATCTTTAATCTCTTTCGTCAACATAATGTAATGACTTAAAATTTAAATCTACCTACACGGCAGTGAACTTAATATTTTAGTTAATAGTATGTTATTTATGGATTCGCAGTAATATAAAACCGCCCTATAGTGGTTTGTGATGAAATTACTTATATTTTACTTTACAAATCTTATATTACTTATACAATACTTATATAAAAATCAATTACCGCGAATATATGAATAAAGTTATTTACCAAATAAAAGCATTGAAGCAATTAAGAAAAATTAAAAACAACGCTTTGATTCGTAATAAAATTGATGAGTTATCAAACATGCCTAATTGCATTAATGTAAAATCTCTGACTAACTACAAATATCAGTACAGATTAAGAGTTGGAAATTATCGAGTGTTTTTTAATTTTGATGGCATTATTCATATTGTTTCTATCGAAGAGGTGAAAAAACGAGATGAACGCACTTACTAATAACATACAGTTTATTAATAATGAACAAGGGCAACCACAGTTTGTGGTTATGCCTTATACACAATATTTAGAATTAGCGAATACTAAACAAATTAATACTGATACTGGTGTGCCCAACGAAGTTGTTAATCTGGTTTTTGATAATAATTATTCACCAGTTCAAGCATGGCGAGAATATCTAAAATTATCTCAAGTTGAAGTTGCCAATAAAATCGGTATCAGTCAATCTGCATATTCTCAATATGAAAAAAGTCAAAAATTAAGGAAAGCAACACGTATTAAAATAGCTAGCGCACTAGGTATTAACCCTGAGCTACTGGATTTTTAATTTATACAATATTATTTCTAAACTACCTATACGGCAGTGAACTAGAATCCAATATACTATAAATGCAGTTGGCAAAAAGACAAAGCGCAATTTTACTATTAAAAACCCTTTTTTTAAGTGATTTTTTAATGCATTGATTTTTAATTATTTTATTTTAAGTTAAAAAAAAGGGTTAGCAATAAGTAGGAATTTAAGTTTCAAAAACCCCGTTCCTCAATTTTTTTGGTTGTTTGAGTTTCGGACGTTTTCGGTTTTGCGGTTGTTTCTATACGGTGATTACGTCCGAGTTAAGAGGGTTGCCGCTAACCCTCTTTACAATCTCCCGCGGCGACTACGCAAGTGGTCACTGCGTGACTGCCTTCCGCCTTCGTTCGCTCTTAACGCTTCTTGGCAAACATCCCTGTTTGCCATGCTAACCTCACTCAGTTGTCAGCACATTGCCAATGTCGCACCACAAAAGCGTTTTTATCGCCCTAACGTTATTTTTTTTATCCTCAGCTTCTATACCTAAGAACTAAGAAATAATAGCTAATAAGGATAGACACAGATTCCGAGGGCCCTTGAGTCAAGACTAGCGACGAATACAAGAGTAGAATTATCTTTAACGAGCAGAATCCTATTAGGGTTAGCCATATCACTACTAGTACTGATAGGCATCGTCCAATAGACGTTGCGGAAGAAGTTGGCACCAGTGTAATAGTCTATCCTCCCCCATTCCGTAAAAAATCCTCCACCAATTTGACGATGGGCATTACTACCAGATCCCGAAATCGACGCAACCGCATTAGTTAAATCACTGGCCTTTGGGAGACGGTATCCAAGACCATTACACCAAGATGATACAGCCGGATCGGTTAAATAATTACGTCCAACAAACCACTGCTTTAACACAAATCCATATTTGACCACCGCATTACCACTGCTATCACGACCGACTAACTCAAATGTCTGCGGTAAAGATGGTCTGTCGATTCTACCTGGATTAGCTGATAACGATGTAGGAACAGGACCCGTTAGAGTGACTCGAACGCTGGTATTTGTTGAATCTGTCATCGTCGCCGTAATACCACCATGCGAAACCGGCGCCCAAGATAAGGCCTGACTAACACCACTAATATCTAAATCAAAATACAAATTATTAGCACCCGTAGTTGGGAAGTTTTCACGATAATAATGAGGCGGAAATGACTGTGTTAGAAAACCCTTATCAGGGTTCCATATGTTAGCAGGACCAGCATATCTACCTGTACCGGGTAACAAGTTAGGTCTTGCATAACAAATCACTGGCGCTGCCTTAGGATTAATATAATAAGTGGCATTACCTGCACTAAAACGACTTTCATTAGGTACCCCATAACGTGTTGTTAATGTACCTTCACCATTAGATAAGGTTAATTTATATGGCGCTTTACAAATAGTTAGCACTTCATTACGGGCAACACGATTATTGTCTCTATCGACAATAGATAAATTTAAACTACCAGTAGCGGTGACACCATTAACTCCCTGACCATCGCCATCATCATCCCCCCAATAATTATACGGTGTGCCAATAAGTGAACTTAATG
>NZ_JACFRE010000015.1:0-12009 GCF_016101085.1 Gilliamella sp. W8123 | reverse complement strand
AACGCCGTAGTGCCGATGGTAGTGTGGGTATTACCCATGTGAGAGTAGGGTGCCGCCAGACTTTTAAATACACGAGCCCAGCAGCGATGCTGGGCTTTTTTGCTTTCTAGGATTAATGTATTTTTGTTAATTATTTTTCAGAGTTATTTCCCTGAATAGTAGACAATGGATAATCTAAATTTTCTGTATCAGTTTTTGGGTTCTGATTTTATTGAAAAATATACAACAATCCCGTAATTAATTGTTAAATTGTATTATTTGGATGTTGAACAACATAATATACGATTGTTAATATTACTAAGTAGTATTTTATGGATAATATATAGCTTATGGATAGGCTCTTTAGATAGTTTAGCTATAGAGGTTACCTTCACGATAATTACTATTATGACAATTATTAAATTATCACCAAAATCGACTGTATGATATTATATTTATTCTATTAGTATCATTTTCCTATTTATTTATTGTTGTATGTATGAAACAATTCAACAATATAAAAATAAATTTTTTGAGGTAGTCAGTGATCGATAATGATGGCTACCGTCCAAATGTAGGAATAGTTATTTGTAACAGGTATGGTCAAGTGCTTTGGGCTCGGCGTTATGGGCAAAACTCTTGGCAATTTCCTCAGGGCGGAATAAAACTTAATGAAACGCCAGAACAGGCAATGTTTCGTGAACTAAATGAAGAAGTAGGATTACTACCTAAAGACGTTAAAATTTTATCGGTTACCAATGGTTGGTTAAGGTATAAATTACCAAAACGTATGATTCGTTGGGATAATCAGCCGGTATGTATCGGTCAAAAACAAAAGTGGTTTTTATTAGAATTAATTTCTGATACGTCAGTTATTAATTTAAATATGTCTTCAACTCCTGAGTTTGATGATTGGAAATGGGTAAGTTATTGGTATCCTATACGACAGGTTATTGCTTTTAAGCGTGATGTATATCGCAAAGCAATGAAGGAGTTTTCTTTGCCTGCATTTACTATACAATCTGAAGTAGAAGAACCTGTAACAAATCTTTCTAAGAAAAAACGGTTTAACTTCTTTGCTCACAAACGAAAAAATAAACAGCGTATTAAAAAATGAATCAATTTTTACAATTTCCCAATTTTGATCCAATTGCTTTCTCAATCGGACCTATTTCATTACATTGGTATGGTGCAATGTACCTATTTGGTGTGCTTGGTGCTTTGTTTTTAGCTAAACGTCGAGCTAATAAACCCAATAGCAATTGGACATCACAACAAGTTGAAAACCTATTGTTCTGGGGTTTTTTAGGCCTCTTTATTGGTGGGCGATTAGGTTATGTATTATTTTATAATTTTGATGCATTTTGTGAAGATCCCGCTATTCTATTCAGAGTTTGGGAAGGAGGAATGTCTTTCCATGGTGGTTTGATTGGTGCCATTTGTGTTATTGCTATCTTTGCTAAAAAAACACAAAAGACCTTTATGCAAGTAGCTGATTTTGTAGCTCCATTAGTACCGCTTGGTTTAATGTTTGGCCGATTTGGTAATTTTATTAACGGTGAACTGTGGGGCCGAGTAACTAATTCTTCAATCGGTATGTTATTCCCTACTTCATCACATGCTGATTTTATGTTTGTTCAAGCAAATCCAGAATGGTTTTCCTTATACAGCCAATTAAACGGTGTTTTACCTCGTCACCCTTCACAACTTTATGAGATGGTATTTGAAGGTATAGTATTATTTATTATTTTAAATTTATTTATTCGCAAACCTCGTCCAGTTGGTGCAGTCTCAGGACTATTTTTAGTTTGTTATGGCATATTTAGGTTTATAATTGAGTTCTTTAGACAACCCGATGAACAATTAGGATTATTTTTAAATATAATCAGTATGGGACAAATTCTCTGTCTCCCTATGATCATTGGTGGTATCTTGATGCTTTTATATGCATATAGATTTAACAATAAGGCTATTAAAAAATGAAACAGTATTTATCACTAATGCAAAAAATTTTAAACGAAGGAACGGCTAAATCGGATAGAACAGGTACAGGGACTTTATCGATCTTTGGTCATCAAATGCGATTTAATTTGCAAGATGGTTTTCCATTAGTGACCACAAAAAAATGTCATTTACGTTCAATTATCTACGAGTTACTTTGGTTTCTTAAAGGTGATACTAATATTAATTATTTAAAAGATAATAAAGTAACAATTTGGGATGAATGGGCCGATAAAAATGGTGATCTTGGTCCTGTTTATGGCAAACAATGGCGCGCTTGGGGAGCTGCGGATGGTCGACAAATAGATCAAATTTCGCAACTAATCGAACAAATTAAAAATGATCCAGACTCTAGAAGAATGATAGTTTCGGCATGGAATGTTGGTGAGCTTGATCAAATGGCGTTAGCACCTTGTCATGCTCTGTTTCAATTTTATGTAGCTCAAGGTAAGCTGTCATGTCAACTTTATCAACGTTCATGTGACGTATTCCTAGGATTACCATTTAATATTGCTAGTTATTCGTTATTAGTTCATATGATTGCTCAACAATGCGATTTAGAAGTTGGTGATTTTGTTTGGACAGGTGGCGATACCCATTTGTATTCCAATCATATGGAGCAAACACATTTACAATTAAGCCGTAAGCCAAAACCATTGCCTAAGCTTGTAATTAAACGCAGACCACCTACAATTTTTGATTATGAATTTGAAGATTTTGAAATTGTTGATTACGATCCTTATCCAGCAATAAAAGCGCCAGTAGCAATTTAAAGCTTAACAAATTTTGAGAAATACTCTTTTAGGGTATATTTTTTCTAAATTATAAGTAAAAATTGATTATTAGGGATTAATCAATTTAATCCTTAATATGTGTTTTTTTATGTAATCTTTTCAAACAACTTCGTGATAAGAAGTTTAGTTATCTTTGATTATTTTATTTTTCTGCCGCATAACTGAAGATATTGGTATATAATGACTAACTTTGTTTAAATGGTTATTTAATCTTAATATGAGTCAAAATCAAGAAATTCATCCTATTTTTACAAAACGATTATTACATCCTCGCTATTGGTTAACCTGGTTTGGCATTTTTATTTTATATTTGATCGTTTTACTGCCATATCCGGTTATTTATCAATTAGGGAAAGGTTTAGGATTACTTTCGATGAAATTAATTGGCAAGCGTAAAGAGACCGCAAGGCAAAACTTAAAATTATGCTTTCCTGATAAATCCGAACAAGAACGAGATAAAATATTAAGAGATAATTTTATTTCCACAGGACTTGCTATATTTGAAACTGGTATGGCATGGTTCTGGTCCGACAAAAGACTTAAAAAACACTCTTCAATTGAAGGTGATTCACATATCACTCAGATACAACAGTCCGGACAGGGTGTTTTATTAATTGGTATTCACTTTTTAACGCTAGAACTAGGTGCACGTATTTTAGGTATGAGTCATCCAGGTGTAGGTGTTTATCGACCAAACGACAACCCTGTTATGGATTATGTACAATTAAAAGGGCGTTTAAAATCGAATAAATATATGTTAGATCGCTATAATACTAAAGGCATGATAAGAGCCTTAAAGAATGGTGAACTGCTTTGGTATGCGCCAGATCATGATTATGGTCCTAAGAATAGCGTTTTTGCGCCACTCTTTGCGGTAGAAAAAGCAGCAACGACCATTGGAACTCGAATTTTAGTTAAATTAAGTCAGCCTGCAATTATTCCTTTCACCCCTAAACGAGAAAAGAATGGGCACTATACTGTTTACGTTACACCTGAGCTTAAAGGCTATCCTATAGATGATGATGTGCTAGCGGCTACTTTTATGAACAAAGCGATTGAACACGAAATATTAAAAGCACCAGAACAATATATGTGGTTACATCGACGATTCAAAACTCGACCTAAAGGTGAAGCGCCTTTATATACAAATGAAGTCCAATCAGATTAATTTGATAACTTTATAATATTTTCAAATAATTGAAAGAAAGAATATGCAAAAACTGAACAAAATAATTTTGTATTGTCGACCAGGATTTGAAAAAGAATGTGCAGCAGAAATAACAGATAGAGCCGCACAAAAAGAGATATTTGGATTTGCCAAAGTCAAAGAAAACATCGGTTATGTGATATTTGAATGCTATCAAGATGGTGACGCTCAATTATTGATTAAAGAAATTCCTTTTCGAACACTTATTTTTGCCAGACAAATGTTTGTTGCTGGTGAATTATTGGCTGATTTACCAACAGAAGATCGTATTACGCCAATAATTAATTTTTTATCTGGTATTGTTGATAAAGCTGGTGATTTACGTGTTGAAGTGGCAGATACTAATGAAGGTAAACAATTAGCAGGATTTTGCCGAAAGTTTACTGTTCCACTTCGCCAGGCATTACGTAACAAACGTCTTTTGTTAAAAGTACAAAATCCATCTAGACCAGTTATTCATTTATTATTTATCAATAATAATAGCTGTTATGTTGGCTATTCTCTGAGTCAAAATAACTCTCCTTTTTATATGGGTATACCGAGGTTAAAATTTCCATCTGATGCACCAAGTCGTTCAACATTAAAATTGGAAGAAGCTTTTCATATTTTTATTCCTTATGAAGAATGGGATGAACGACTTAAAGGTGGTTTAAACGCTGTTGATTTAGGAGCGTGTCCAGGCGGTTGGACTTATCAATTGGTCAAAAGAAGTATGATGGTATATGCTATAGATAATGGTCCTATGAATGAAAAATTAATGGAAACAGGACAAGTTAAACATTATCGTGAAGATGGCTTTAAATTTATACCTAAAAAGCATAATATTTATTGGTTGGTGTGTGATATGGTTGAAAAACCAGCCAAAGTAACAGAGTTAATAGCTAAATGGCTAATTAATGGTTGGTGTAGAGAGGCAATTTTTAATCTCAAACTACCAATGAAAAAACGTTATGAAGAAGTAAAACAAAATTTACAATTACTAATAGAAGAACTAAATAACAGCCAAATAAATGTACAAATTCAGGCTAAGCAACTTTTTCATGATCGTGAAGAAGTTACTGTACATGTACAGCGAATTTGGGGATGAGAAATTATAAGAGAATGGTTATGAAATTAAAACAATCCTTTTATGCTATTGTTATTTTAGCATTATTTTCACTTTTAGTTGGATGTCATCTTAGCTCATCAAAAAGCGGTAAATACGATGAAACTAAAGACTCCAATTATTATTTGTCGCAGGTAGATACTAGCTCAGGAAGTGCTAAAATCGATTGGCAGTTATTGGCAATAAGAGCATTAATAAACGAGAATAAACTTTCTCAAGCAAATAAATTATTATCTCAACTACCAGCTAATCTTAATGTAGAACAACAAAAAGACCAATTATTATCTCAAGGTGAAATAGCAGCTAGAAAAGGGCAACCATTTAATCTTAGCCAATTATCTATCGAGAAATTAAATGATTCACAATCATATCGTTATTATTCAATCAAATTAGCCTTAGACAAAAAAGCTAAAAAGATTAATGAACAAGCGAATGATTATTTGTCTTTACAAAAATTTGCACCTGAAAAATTAAAAAAACAAATTTTAAATAATACCTGGAATTTCTTTAGCAAATTATCGACAAATCAACTAAGTAAAATTGCCGTACTTGAAAATGACTTCATATTGAAAGGTTGGATTGATTTAAGTTATACATATCAAAGTAATAATAGACAAATTTCTATTCAAGACGGTGATAGTCCAGAAGTGCTTGAAGCGAAAAATACAAATCGTAAAAATCAACTAAAACAAGCTATTTTGGATTGGGCTGCAAAATATCCCGATCATCCTGCACAAAATATTGTTGCGATTATAACAGGTGAACAAACACTTGCGGTTGATAATGCTAATGCCAAAAAAGTAGCTTTACTATTACCTCTGAATGGATCTTCTCGAATATTTGGTAATACTATTCGTCAAGGATATGTTGATGCAGTTAAGTTCTATCCTCAAGAACCACAACAAAATGTTATTGTTTTAGATACAACGTCAGTACCAATGGATAATTTAATTCAGCAAGCGCAAGAACAAAATGTCGATTTAATCGTTGGTCCATTATTGAAGTCTGAAGTGAGTAAAATAAAGCAGTTAGCACCTAATATCCCAGTTCTAGCATTGAATAAGGTTGATGATGGAACAGTTTCCGCTAACAAAATGTGCTTTTTTGCGTTATCTCCTGAAGATGAAGCAAAGGATGCGGCTGACCATATTTTTGCTCAAAATAAACAAAAGCCATTGTTAGTTATACCACAAAATGATTTGGGTAGGCGTGTAGCCCAAAGCTTTGCTAAGCAATGGTCGCAAATTTCTAATGGCTCACAAGCTTATGTACAATATGTTGGTAATTTAAATACTTTACGCGCCAATATTAATCATAGTAGTGGAATAAGTTTAACCGGTAGTCCGATTGCATTTAATAGTGATGATGGTTCGGCCTCAATGACCTCAAATGGTTCGTCTTCTGGATTTGATGCAATTTATATTTATGCATCTTATGACGAATTAACCTTGATAAAACCAATGCTAGATATGGGGGCGGGTAAGACAGTAGGTAATGGTTCTTCACCAATAGCGCTTTATTCAAGTTCTAAAAGTCATGTGGCAAATGCTTCGAATGACTTTTATTATGATATGAATCAAACGGAATATTCTGACATTCCTCTGATTATTAATTCATCAGAAAAGACAACGGCAGTGATTCCTAGCAATATTCAAAAAGATTATTCTTTAACACGATTATACGCTATGGGAATCGATGCGTGGCGATTAGCTAATCGTTTTAATCAATTAGACTCTTATCAACCTAATTTTTTAGATGGAATGACTGGTAAATTATCAACCAGTAATCAATGTGAAGTGACTCGAACACTTGCATGGCAACAATATGCCTATGTTACATCCCAATCGTCCTCGGAACAGAACGAAAACTAAAGATATCGGCAAGCATTATGAACATATTGCTTGCCAATTTTTAGCCAATCAAGGACTTGTGTTACTTGATCAAAATAGCTTATATCGAATCGGTGAAATTGATTTAGTCATGCGAGATAAGAGTTGTCTTGTTTTTGTTGAAGTTAGATATCGAAAAAATGCTAATTTTGGCGAGGCTGAAATGACTATTTCGCTCACTAAACAAAACAGAATTAAACAGGCTGCTCAACATTGGATGTTAAAAAATAAATTAAATATTGAAGATACAGAGTTTAGGTTTGATGTTTTTGCCATAACGGGAAAAAGTCAAAAATGGATAATTAATGCGTTTTAATGATCAGGTGAAAAACGTGCAAGATTTAATAAAAAATTATTTTACTGAAAGTATTCAAACTCAAATTGTTATGGCCGAATCTCTAGGCTCTTCAATTGAAAAAGCTGCTAATATTATCGTTGAAGGATTACTTAATGGTAATAAAATTATGGGATGTGGTAATGGCTCAGCTGCCGCAAATATACAAAGTTTTACCTCTCGGTTAATTACCAGTCTTGATATTGAAAGACCGAGTATTCCGGCTATTGCATTAGTATCTGATAATGTATTGTTAAGTGCGATATCTAATCACGAAGAAATCTATGCTCGACAAATTCAAGCTTTAGGGCAACAAGGTGATATCTTAGTTATTTCAACTTGTGAAGGTAATAGCCGTTCGATTATTCGTGCTGTTCAAGAATCCGTAATTAAAGATATGAAAATTGTTGCCTTAACTGCATTTGATGGTGGAGAAGTGATCGGATTACTTGGGCAAAATGATATTGAAATTAGAATTCCATCTTACAAAAAGGTGATGGCCTATGAAATGCATGCAATGATTTTAAACTGTTTAAGCCAATTAATTGAAAATACATTGTTTATTCATACAGAATAAGTTGAAATAAAAATAGTTTTGTTCTGCATTAATAGCGATTTTATGCTATAATTATGAACTATTTTAAGATTTAAGTTAATAAGAGAACCTGGTGTTATGACCGAACTAGCCAAAGAAATAACCCCCGTCAATATTGAAGACGAATTAAAATCCTCTTATCTTGATTATGCGATGTCTGTTATTGTCGGGCGAGCTTTACCTGATGTCCGCGATGGACTCAAACCTGTTCATAGACGGGTTTTATTCGCTATGCATGAAGCTGGATACGACTGGAATAAACCTTACCGAAAATCTGCTCGTGTTGTTGGGGACGTAATCGGTAAATATCATCCACATGGTGATTCTGCTGTTTATGATACTATTGTTCGTATGGCACAACCATTTTCATTACGTTATATGCTTGTTGATGGCCAAGGTAACTTTGGTTCTGTCGATGGTGACTCGGCGGCAGCAATGCGTTATACCGAAATTCGTATGCAAAAGTTTGCCGGTGCATTATTAACTGATTTAGATAAAGAAACAGTAGATTTTTCACCAAACTACGATGGATCAGAAATGATTCCTGATGTGTTGCCAACTCGCATTCCTAATTTATTAATTAATGGTTCGTCAGGTATTGCTGTTGGTATGGCAACCAATATCCCTCCTCATAATCTAGCAGAAGTTATCAATGGTTGCTTAGCATTTATTGAGGATGAAAATATTTCTGTTGATGGATTAATGGAATATATTCATGGTCCAGATTTTCCTACTGCTGCTTTAATTAATGGCCGTAAAGGTATTGAAAATGCTTATCGAACTGGCCGTGGCATTATTTATATTCGTTCAAAGGCGACCATTGAAGTAGATGATCATAGTGGTCGTGAAACGATCATTGTTAATGAGATCCCTTATCAAGTTAATAAGAAAAAACTGATCGAAAAAATAGCTGAGCTAGTTAAAGACAAAAAAGTTGAAGGTATTTCAGCATTGCGTGATGAATCAGATAAAGATGGTATGCGCATTGTTATTGAAATCAAACGTGATGCAGTTGGCGAAGTTGTTTTAAATAATCTTTTCTCATTAACTCAACTACAGGTTTCTTTCGGGATTAATATGGTTGCCTTACATAAAGGTCAACCGAAACTATTAAACTTACGAGAAATGATCGAAGCGTTTGTTCTTCACCGCCGTGAAGTCGTAACGCGTCGAACTATCTATGAACTTCGCAAAGCTCGTGAACGAGCACATGTGTTGGAAGGTTTAGCGATAGCATTGGCTAATATTGATCCTGTTATTGAATTAATTCGTGCTGCGGCGACTCCTTCTGAAGCGAAAGCTAAATTATTATCGCAAGCTTGGCAACTAGGTAATGTTGCGGCAATGCTTGAAAAAGCGGGTAATGATGCCGCTCGTCCTGAAGATTTAGCGCCTGAGTTTGGTATTCGTGATGGCCATTATTATCTTTCTGAAGCTCAAGCCCAAGCAATTTTAGATCTTCGATTACATCGTCTAACAGGACTTGAACACGAGAAAATTCTTGATGAATATAAAGAACTATTAGTTCAAATTGCTGGTTTATTACATATTCTAGCGAGTCCAGAAAGATTAATGGAAGTTATTCGCGAAGAGCTTGAAGCTATTCGAGATCAATTCCAAGATGCAAGACGAACTGAAATTACAGCAAGTAGTGCGGATATCAATATTGAGGATCTTATTGCTCAAGAAGATGTTGTAGTTACACTTTCTCATCAAGGTTATGTAAAATACCAACCGTTATCCGATTATGAAGCTCAGCGCCGAGGCGGTAAGGGTAAATCGGCAACGAAAATTAAAGAAGAAGATTTTGTCGAAAAATTATTGGTTGCAAATACTCATGACACGATTCTTTGTTTCTCAAGTCGTGGCAGATTATATTGGATGAAAGTTTATCAATTACCAGAGGCCAGTCGAGGCTCACGTGGTCGTCCAATTATTAATTTATTACCATTGGAAGCAGATGAACGTATTACCGCGATTCTACCTGTTCGTGAATTTGATGATGAGCATTGTGTGTTTATGGCGACAGCTCAAGGTACGGTTAAGAAAACTTCATTAATTGAATTTAGTCGTCCGAGAAGTGGTGGCATTATTGCCATTAACTTACGTGATGATGATGAGTTAATTGGCGTTGATTTAACCAGTAACGAAACAGCAGATATTGTTGATGATGAAGAACTCAATGATGATGCTATTATTGATGAGCTTGACGATGGTGATGAAGTCTCACAAATTTCCAATACTGAAGACATTATGTTATTCTCAGCTAATGGTAAAGTTGTACGATTCCCTGCCAATAAAGTCCGTTGTATGGGTAGAACAGCAACAGGTGTTCGAGGTATTAAATTAGAAGGCGATGATAAAGTTGTATCACTTATCGTCCCTCGTGGTAATGGTACAATTTTAACAGCAACTCAAAATGGTTATGGTAAACGTACTGAACAAGAGTTATATCCAACTAAATCAAGAGCAACGAAAGGCGTAATCTCTATTAAAGTGAGTGAACGAAATGGTGCTGTAGTTGGTGCAGTGCAGGTTGAAGAAACCGACCAAATCATGCTAATTACTGATGCTGGAACTTTAGTACGAACTCGAGTATCAGAAGTCAGTGTTGTTGGACGAAACACGCAAGGGGTTACGTTGATCCGAACAGCTGAAAATGAGAAAGTTGTTGGATTACAAAGAATTGCTGAAACAGAGGATGATGTTGAATCGGAACTATCGCCACAGAGTGAGGATAGTAATGATTCAAACCAAGAATCCGAACAATAATTTTAATTATAAAAAAGGATTAGCCACACAGACTAATCCTTTTTTATTTTCTAAAACAGTGAAAAGGAATAGAATTACATGTCTTTCTTAATAAAAAAAATCTTAACTAATCTTGCATGGCAAATATTAATTGCCTTGATTTTAGGTGTAGCTGTTGGTGCTTTTCTATATGAACTAGCAGATCCTAATCATGCGTTACATTCATATTACCAATTTTCAATTGTTAATATTTTCCAACCAGCAGGTGATATTTTTATTCGTTTAATTAAGATGATCGTTTTACCAATTATACTTAGTACACTGACATTAGGTATTGCTGGAATTGGTGGCTCTAAACGTTTAGGAACATTAGGATTTAAAACCATTCTTTATTTCGAAATTATTACAACAATTGCTATTTTATTAGGTCTTTTATGGGGTAATGTTTTTGCACCCGGTGCTGGTATTGACTCTTCAACTTTAGCTACAACTGATATTAGTAAATATACTAAAGCAGCTGAAGAGTTAAGTGGCAAACCTCACGGTTTGATTGTCATGATTTTAGACATGATTCCAGCAAATATATTTAAAGCAATGACGGATGGTGCAGTTTTACCGGTTATTTTCTTCTGTGTATTTTTTGGTTTAGGTTTAATGTCTTTACCAGATAAACAACGCGAACCATTTGTGTTCTTTTTGAAAGTAGTTTCAGATACTATGTTTAAAGTGACCAATATGATTATGCGTTATGCTCCAATTGGTGTATTTGCATTAATTACCGTAACTGTAGCTAAATATGGCTTTGCTTCTTTACTACCACTATTAAAACTGATTCTAACTGTATATTCCGCAATGATCATTTTTACATTAGTGATATTAGGTGCAGTTTGTAAACTATGTAAATTCAATATTTTTACTTTATTAAAAATATTGAAGGAAGAATTAGTTATTGCTTTTTCTACAGCAAGTTCAGAAACAGCATTACCAAAAATCATTGAAAAGATGGAAGCCTATGGAGCACCAAAAGCGATCACAAGCTTTGTTATTCCTACTGGATATTCATTTAACCTTGATGGTTCGACATTATACCAAAGTATCACGGTTATCTTCTTAGCACAGTTATTTGGTATGGATTTAAGTATCTTAGATCAAATAATCATTGTAATAACATTAATGATTGCTTCAAAAGGAATTGCTGGAGTACCAGGTGCTTCTATTTTAGTTCTATCAGCAACACTTGGTAGTGTTGGTATTCCACTTGAAGGTATTGGTTATATTATGGGTGTTGAACGTATTTTAGATATGGGTAGAACAGTTGTTAATGTTGTTGGTAATGCATTAGCGGCAATTGTTA
>NZ_JACFRE010000014.1:0-12742 GCF_016101085.1 Gilliamella sp. W8123 | reverse complement strand
TACTCGTGGCTGCAACCCTACTAGCTCAAAATTTATTCACACATGGTTACGCTTTGGGGAAATTATGAGGGGATCTCTCAGTGCATTGCCTCCAATTCCCATAATTTATTACGCCGATAATAACTTGGTGTAACCTTAAAAATGTACTTAAATCGACGTGTAAAAGATTGTTGGGAATCAAATTGATATTTTAATGCGATCTCAAGGATAGTTTTTTTCGTCAACCTCAACTCAACAGCCGCTTTCGTCAAACGACGAGCACGAATATAGCTAGCCAGTGTGACCCCTGTTACTTTTTTGAACAGCCGCTGAAAATACCACTTGGTATAACCCGCTTTATTCGCCACATCATCAAGCAGTAAAGACTGATCTAAATTATGTTCAATCCATAATAGAACATCTTTGATAACCGTTGTATGAAACTGCTTATCATCATATCTTAATTGGATGTTATTAGCTTTATTTTGATAGCGAGAATGCTGTTCAATATACATAAAATAACCTAAATGTTCTTAAGATTGTCACGACCACATCATCATGATACCATAAACATACTGACGGTATGTTATTTTAAATCTATCATGGAAAATAAAAATCATCAACAAGAAAATTTTAAGAGTACCTATCAATCACTGGTTAACTCAGCACGAATATTGTTTGTTGAAAAAGGCTATCAAGCTGTTTCAATAGATGAGATCTCGGGAAAAGCGTTGGTGACCAAAGGTGCCTTTTATCATCACTTTAAAAATAAAAAACAATTACTCAGTGCCTGTTATAAGCAGCAATTAATTATGATTGATGCCTACATCACAACAAAAACTGATTTAACAAATGGTTGGTCTGCCTTAGAAAGTATATTTGAACATTATCTTGATTATATTATTGATAATAATAAAAACCTTATCCCTATCCAAGAAGTGATGCCTATCATTGGTTGGAATGAACTTGAAAAAATTAGCCTTGAATACATTACTGGTAAGGTAAACGCCATTGTCAGCAAATTGATCCAAGAGAACCAACTTAAAGCTTATGATGATGATGTGCTTAAAAACTTACTCAATGGCTGGTTTATGCATATCGCAATACATGCGAAAAACCTAAAAGAGCTTGCCGATAAAAAAGGCCAATTTATTGCTATTTACCGCGGCTTTTTATTGAGCTTGAAAGATAAATAAAATAGATAGGTTTTATTTGAAGCTAAATCTTCTTTATCGTAAAAAATGCCCTCTTGGGTTATCAAGAGGGTCATTATATTTCGCGGAATAACATCATTTGGTGACGAAATAACTAAGCACTTGTCTCCTGTTTACTCCCCTGAGCTTGAGGGGTTAACATGAAGGTCATCGATAGCAGGATAATAATACAGTAAAACGCTAAACCAATAATCCAAATCCAGCCATCCCAAATTGGTAGTGAATGATTATAAATAACAGCAAACAGTAATGGGCCAATAACACCGGTTGCATTGGTAAGGCTCACCAATAATCCCTGTAAAGCACCTTGCTGATGACTCTTTGTTTGGATAGACATCACTCCCTGTAATGCAGGTAAAGCGATCCCACCACCAGCCAATAAAATTAAAACAGGGAAAACTAACCAACCTTCAGATATAAACGCTAAAAAGGCAAATGCACTACTATCTGCAATAAATCCGAGCAGTACTGCCGTTTTTTCGCCCCATTTAGTGGCTATTCTTCCTGCCACAAAGGCTTGGAATACTGAGTGTAAAAGACCAAGACCCGCTAATGAAAAGCCAACCATCATGCTATTCCATCCAAAACGATTTTCGGTAAATAGCACCCACACCGTTGCGGGAATTTGGCCTATCAATTGCGCTGAAAAATAAATAATCAACAAAATGGGCATCGTTTTAAATAAAGTGATGTATACCGAATTCGATTGCGTCTCAACCCCTACTTCGGTATCTGTATTATCACGTGTATTTTTGGTTTCACGGAACCAAAACATAACCACAAGGAAAGCGACAATATTTAGCAACGCAGCGATAAAAAAGGGACTATGCGGTGAAATCTCTCCTGCAAAACCACCAATAATAGGCCCCGCTATTAAACCAAGCCCAAAACTTGCCCCTAACCAACCGAACCACTTCACGCGTTGAGAAGCTGAGGTGGTATCGGCAATGACCGATGCCGCGACAGCCCCAGTAGCTCCTGTGATCCCTGAAAGCAAACGGCCTAAATACAGCATCCAAAGCGCACTTGAAAAAGCCAGCAATAAGTAATCCAGCGATGCGCCTATTAATGACAACAACAGCACTGGGCGCCGACCAAATCGGTCAGACATTTTTCCAAGCCAAGGAGCAAAGATAACCTGCATTAACGCATAAAGTGCAAGCAATACGCCAAAGTGGTTAGCGATATCTTCCGAAGCAATAAATTCACGTAATAACGTTGGCAAGACTGGCATGATAAGGCCAATCCCCATGGCATCGAGTAACGTAATTACCAATGCGATCTTTGTCGAACTATTCATTTCACTTTTCTCTATCACTGATAGGGAGTGGTAAAATAACACTATCAATGATAGAGTGTCAACAAAAATTAGGAATTAATGATGTCTAGATTAGATAAAAGTAAAGTGATTAACAGCGCATTAGAGCTGCTTAATGAGGTCGGAATCGAAGGTTTAACAACCCGTAAACTCGCCCAGAAGCTAGGTGTAGAGCAGCCTACATTGTATTGGCATGTAAAAAATAAGCGGGCTTTGCTCGACGCCTTAGCCATTGAGATGTTAGATAGGCACCATACTCACTTTTGCCCTTTAGAAGGGGAAAGCTGGCAAGATTTTTTACGTAATAACGCTAAAAGTTTTAGATGTGCTTTACTAAGTCATCGCGATGGAGCAAAAGTACATTTAGGTACACGGCCTACAGAAAAACAGTATGAAACTCTCGAAAATCAATTAGCCTTTTTATGCCAACAAGGTTTTTCACTAGAGAATGCATTATATGCACTCAGCGCTGTGGGGCATTTTACTTTAGGTTGCGTATTGGAAGATCAAGAGCATCAAGTCGCTAAAGAAGAAAGGGAAACACCTACTACTGATAGTATGCCGCCATTATTACGACAAGCTATCGAATTATTTGATCACCAAGGTGCAGAGCCAGCCTTCTTATTCGGCCTTGAATTGATCATATGCGGATTAGAAAAACAACTTAAATGTGAAAGTGGGTCTTAAAAGCAGCATAACCTTTTTCCGTGATGGTAACTTCACGGTAACCAAGATGTCGAGTTAACCACCCTTTAGATTCATAAAGCGAAAATAATGCGGCTCCAACGTACCCACCTAAATGGAAACGGCGTTCACTCCAATCTAAACACGCACAACAGATTTTACGTGAATGTTTGGAAGGAACGTCAATTCCCATTTCATGAAAATATTGAATACCACTTAATGTGATCATTGAACCATTTTCAGTGATCCATTGCTGTTGACAAAGGGAATCATAGATCTTAACGGCAACTTCGCCAGCTAAATGATCATAGCAAGTACGTGCTTTTCGTAAATGCACTGGCGTGGAAACTTTGGCATGTACGCCATGGTTTAAGGAGATCCCCATCATACTTTCCATCAATTCAGCAATATCTTTTCCTGCTAGCCGAAAATAACGATGCTTGCCTTGAGCTACTACTGTGATTAGCTGGCAATCTAATAATTTAGATAAATGACTGCTCGCCGTTGAAGCTGATATATTCGCCACAGAACTTAGCTCAGTGGCCGTCCAAGCTCGCCCATCCATCAAAGCACTGAGTATTTTAACTCGTGAAATGTCAGACATAGCCGCCCCTATCGCGGCTATTGAGGACTCAAAGGTAACCTCTTTTCGTATTAAATTAGCCATCGCAAGTTCACTTTATTGCCCAAGGGAGCGTAACAGATGCAGCCATACTATCATTGTCCGTTATTAATATCAGTTGGTTAGCATGGTCACTGTATTGCACTAAAATATTAATGTTATTCTCCGCCAATACTCGTGCTATTTCGCCAAGTTCCCCCGGTTTTTCCTGTTTTAACTTACGAATTAATGGTGTCCGGATCGCAAGTACTAACAGTCCAGCTTGCTCTAGCGCTATTTTAGCTTCCTTTCCTTGTTCAACAAGAAAATGAGCATGGCATTCATCACCAACCGTAAATATCCCTCCCCCTTCCAATCCAATACCTTTATTACCTAATGTTTTTCCTAGTAATGCTAATTGTCCTATTTGATTATCTAAAACAACGTGAACATCAAACATTATCCTTGTCCTTTTTAAATGAATATTCGCGAGTAATATGAGCAATACTAATTTTGTAAAAATCAAATATTGACTCTCGCCCTTCTTGTTGAGCTTTCGCATGTAAAACATGATTTTTCCATTGCAGAACTGCGTATTCGTTTTCCCACCAAGATAGCGATAACATTTTTCCTTCTGTAGCTAGACTTTGAAAACGTTCAATTGAAATAAAACCAGCTACATGACTTAATAGTGGTCTTAACTCCTCAGCTAAAGTCAAATAGCGAGTTTGTTGGTCGGGTTGTATTTGCACCTCAAATATTACAGCAATCATATTTTTCTCCGTTATTAATCAACAAACAGAGTAATCCACCCGAAAATTAACACTTCGATAAGCAACGAAATATAGAAAGGTCATGCTGCTGTTTTATGTTGTATATCACACTTCTTTAAATTGCTCGGCCTGCGCTTATCATGTTCTCCTTCTCTTATAATTTTGTTTATTATTTATACTTTTTTATTTTTTGCTATCACCGAAAATAGTGCGGATCCCGCATGGTATTTAGGTTTACCCATCATTAAATACCATTGTTGTTATTTTAATCTTTTTAATATTTCATGATTAAGATCACACTAAAATTATGACCCTATTAACTAAAAGTTATGGATACCCTAATAAAACTCATTGTTAAAGATTAGTTAACCAAAGTAACTTCATTTTTCACTATTGTTAAATTGTTATAGTGAAAATTCTGGTAAACTAATAGAGGTAAAAAAATGATCCTAGATGCCAGTTATACATTATTAGTCGCATGTATCGCGCTACTCATAGGAATGTTTGTCGTAAAATTTACCCCGTTCCTACAAAAAAACCACATACCAGAAGCCGTCGTTGGTGGCTTTATTGTTGCAATTGTTCTGTTAATTATTGATAAAACATCAGGTTATTCGTTTACTTTTGATGCTTCATTGCAAAGTTTATTAATGCTCACATTCTTTTCCTCTATCGGGCTAAGTTCTGACTTTTCTCGACTGATTAAAGGAGGAAAGCCGTTAGTTCTATTAACTATTGCAGTAACGATCCTAATCGCCATTCAAAATACTGTCGGCATGAGTATGGCTGTCATGATGAATGAAAGTCCATTTATTGGCTTAATTGCAGGTTCAATTACTCTAACAGGTGGTCATGGTAGGGGTCTGACGCTCAGTGGAACGAAAACTCACGTTAAGCAACGTTTTCTACCTCTGACGCCTCTTTTAATGGTCTTAAAACAGGCACTATTATTGCCTGTTTTCTTTTATAGAAGGTGGCTGTATGAAAAAACATAAGTTAGGTTTTTTATTCTATTTATCGAATAGAACAGTATTGTTTCTTACCTCAATTTATATGGTAAGTATTTTTATTTATACCATTCTTAGAATGACCGGGTTTAGTATTTCTGATTCCTTCAATGCAAATATAATCGGCCTGTTTTTTTTAATGTTTTCATGGATGGTTTATATGCTTAGATTTATTGATGAAAACAAAAAATCAAGTGAAAAAACAAAACTTATGGGGAGTGCCGTTTTAGTATTCCAGTTAATTAGTTATGCGATAGCCATTATGAGGGGTCTGACTATGATAACTCCTTCACTAATAGAACGCTGAGGCTTTAACATGCTTGAAATGCGATTTGGAAAAAATAGCGATTTACCATTCATCTTAAACCTGGTTCGCGCCGGTGTTGCTACAGGTGTGTTTTTTTTCAGTGAATCAAACGCCTGTAATGAGCTTGAAAAGGAACTAGAACTGGTTACGCAAAAGCACAAAGCTAACGAGCTTGGCGCGGATTTCCTTTTCGTTTTTGATGATCAGGCGACAAAAAAGCCGGTAGGTTTTACGTTGCTGACTGGTCGCAATGATAGCGCCGGATTTGCCTCTCATCTTGAAATCCGCATGTTTGCTATCGCTGCCGAAGATCAGGGGAAGGGGTTAGCGAAAGAAATGTTAACCTCCGTCATCAAGGCGACGCCCGGCCATCGCCTTGATGCGTCTTGCCTACCTGCGGCAATAAAAATGATGAGGCTCCTTACTGGTTTTGGGTTTGTTGTTACGGATGAGACGCGGGGCGGTAAGAAAACTTTTAGTACACAAATCTCCTGATTCTCTTTAGTTAAGAAAGGCATTCAAATTTTCTGAATGCCTTTTTTTTTGTCGTTGAAAACATAAATCACTGTTTTTTATGATTTATGTTTTTTGCAAAAACGTCCTGCAGGACGTTGGCCAACTGCGGCCGGCGACGCGATCGGTGGGGGTGTTGTTCATCAATATTGAAAGAGATTTTGGGAGAAAAAGCCGCTTTCGCGGCTCTCGTTTAGGGGTCTGACGCTCAGTGGAACGAAAACTCACGTTAAGGGATTTTGGTCATGAGATTATCAAAAAGGATCTTCACCTAGATCCTTTTAAATTAAAAATGAAGTTTTAAATCAATCTAAAGTATATATGAGTAAACTTGGTCTGACAGTTACCAATGCTTAATCAGTGAGGCACCTATCTCAGCGATCTGTCTATTTCGTTCATCCATAGTTGCCTGACTCCCCGTCGTGTAGATAACTACGATACGGGAGGGCTTACCATCTGGCCCCAGTGCTGCAATGATACCGCGAGATCCACGCTCACCGGCTCCAGATTTATCAGCAATAAACCAGCCAGCCGGAAGGGCCGAGCGCAGAAGTGGTCCTGCAACTTTATCCGCCTCCATCCAGTCTATTAATTGTTGCCGGGAAGCTAGAGTAAGTAGTTCGCCAGTTAATAGTTTGCGCAACGTTGTTGCCATTGCTGCAGGCATCGTGGTGTCACGCTCGTCGTTTGGTATGGCTTCATTCAGCTCCGGTTCCCAACGATCAAGGCGGGTTACATGATCCCCCATGTTGTGCAAAAAAGCGGTTAGCTCCTTCGGTCCTCCGATCGTTGTCAGAAGTAAGTTGGCCGCAGTGTTATCACTCATGGTTATGGCAGCACTGCATAATTCTCTTACTGTCATGCCATCCGTAAGATGCTTTTCTGTGACTGGTGAGTACTCAACCAAGTCATTCTGAGAATAGTGTATGCGGCGACCGAGTTGCTCTTGCCCGGCGTCAACACGGGATAATACCGCACCACATAGCAGAACTTTAAAAGTGCTCATCATTGGAAAACGTTCTTCGGGGCGAAAACTCTCAAGGATCTTACCGCTGTTGAGATCCAGCTCGATGTAACCCACTCGTGCACCCAACTGATCTTCAGCATCTTTTACTTTCACCAGCGTTTCTGGGTGAGCAAAAACAGGAAGGCAAAATGCCGCAAAAAAGGGAATAAGGGCGACACGGAAATGTTGAATACTCATACTCTTCCTTTTTCAATATTATTGAAGCATTTATCAGGGTTATTGTCTCATGAGCGGATACATATTTGAATGTATTTAGAAAAATAAACAAATAGGGGTTCCGCGCACATTTCCCCGAAAAGTGCCACCTGACGTCTAAGAAACCATTATTATATCACGAGGCCCTTTCGTCTTCAAGAATTTTATAAACCGTGGAGCGGGCAATACTGAGCTGATGAGCAATTTCCGTTGCACCAGTGCCCTTCTGATGAAGCGTCAGCACGACGTTCCTGTCCACGGTACGCCTGCGGCCAAATTTGATTCCTTTCAGCTTTGCTTCCTGTCGGCCCTCATTCGTGCGCTCTAGGATCCTCCGGCGTTCAGCTTGTGCCACAGCCGACAGGATGGTGACCACCATTTGCCCCATATCACCGTCGGTACTGATCCCGTCGTCAATAAACCGAACCGCGACACCCTGAGCATCAAACTCTTTTATCAGTTGGATCATGTCGGCGGTGTCGCGGCCAAGACGGTCGAGCTTCTTCACCAGAATGACATCACCTTCCTCCACCTTCATCCTCAGCAAATCCAGCCCTTCCCGATCTGTTGAACTGCCGGATGCCTTGTCGGTAAAGATGCGGTTAGCTTTTACCCCTGCATCTTTGAGCGCTCTGATCTGAATATCGAGGGACTGCTGGCTGGTTGAGACCCGCGCATAACCAAAAATTCGCATAAAATGTACCTTAAATCGAATATCAGACACGATGTGTCTATTATGCCAAAATGACGATTTAATGGACACTCAAACGAAGCCGTTTTACTATGTCTGATAATTTATAACATTTCGGACGGTTGCAAAAATGTTACTAAATGCCCGTAAGGCAGGGAGGCCTATATGCCCGTTGACTTTCTGACCACTGAGCAGACTGAAAGCTATGGCAGATTCACCGGTGAACCGGATGAGCTTCAGCTGGCACGATATTTTCACCTTGATGAAGCAGACAAGGAATTTATCGGAAAAAGCAGAGGTGATCACAACCGTCTGGGCATTGCCCTGCAAATTGGATGTGTCCGTTTTCTGGGCACCTTCCTCACCGATATGAATCATATTCCTTCCGGCGTCCGGCATTTTACCGCCAGACAGCTCGGGATTCGTGATATCACCGTTCTTGCAGAATACGGTCAGAGGGAAAATACCCGCCGTGAGCATGCAGCGCTGATACGTCAGCACTATCAGTATCGTGAATTTGCCTGGCCCTGGACATTTCGCCTTACCCGTCTTTTATATACCCGGAGCTGGATAAGCAACGAACGTCCTGGCCTGCTTTTCGATCTGGCGACAGGGTGGCTTATGCAACATCGTATTATTCTCCCCGGAGCCACTACGCTGACTCGGTTGATTTCAGAGGTAAGGGAAAAGGCGACGTTGCGCCTGTGGAACAAACTGGCACTGATACCGTCAGCCGAACAGCGTTCACAGCTGGAGATGCTGCTGGGGCCAACTGATTGCAGCCGCCTGTCTTTACTGGAATCACTGAAAAAAGGCCCTGTGACCATCAGTGGTCCGGCGTTTAATGAAGCAATTGAACGCTGGAAAACTCTGAACGATTTTGGCTTGCATGCTGACAACCTGAGTACACTCCCGGCTGTGCGCCTGAAAAATCTCGCACGTTATGCTGGTATGACTTCGGTGTTCAATATTGCCAGGATGTCACCGCAGAAAAGGATGGCGGTTCTGGTTGCCTTTGTCCTTGCATGGGAAACGCTGGCGCTGGATGATGCACTGGACGTTCTGGACGCCATGCTGGCCGTTATCATCCGTGACGCCAGAAAGATTGGGCAGAAAAAACGGCTCCGCTCGCTGAAGGATCTGGATAAATCTGCATTGGCGCTCGCCAGCGCATGTTCGTACCTGCTGAAAGAAGAAACACCGGACGAATCGATTCGTGCTGAGGTGTTCAGCTACATCCCCAGGCAAAAGCTGGCTGAAATCATCACGCTTGTCCGTGAAATTGCCCGGCCCTCAGACGATAATTTTCATGAAGAAATGGTGGAGCAGTACGGGCGCGTTCGTCGTTTCCTGCCCCATCTGCTGAATACCGTTAAATTTTCATCCGCACCTGCCGGGGTTACCACTCTGAATGCCTGTGACTACCTCAGCCGGGAGTTCAGCTCACGGCGGCAGTTTTTTGACGACGCACCAACGGAAATTATCAGTCGGTCATGGAAACGGCTGGTGATTAACAAGGAAAAACATATCACCCGCAGGGGATACACGCTCTGCTTTCTCAGTAAACTGCAGGATAGTCTGAGGCGGAGGGATGTCTACGTTACCGGCAGTAACCGGTGGGGAGATCCCCGAGCAAGATTACTACAGGGTGCTGACTGGCAGGCAAACCGGATTAAGGTTTATCGTTCTCTGGGACACCCGACAGACCCGCAGGAAGCAATAAAATCTCTGGGTCATCAGCTTGATAGTCGTTACAGACAGGTTGCTGCACGTCTTGGCGAAAATGAGGCTGTCGAACTCGATGTTTCTGGCCCGAAGCCCCGGTTGACAATTTCTCCCCTCGCCAGTCTTGATGAGCCGGACAGTCTGAAACGACTGAGCAAAATGATCAGTGATCTGCTCCCTCCGGTGGATTTAACGGAGTTGCTGCTCGAAATTAACGCCCATACCGGATTTGCTGATGAGTTTTTCCATGCTAGTGAAGCCAGTGCCAGAGTTGATGATCTGCCCGTCAGCATCAGCGCCGTGCTGATGGCTGAAGCCTGCAATATCGGTCTGGAACCACTGATCAGATCAAATGTTCCTGCACTGACCCGACACCGGCTGAACTGGACAAAAGCGAACTATCTGCGGGCTGAAACTATCACCAGCGCTAATGCCAGACTGGTTGATTTTCAGGCAACGCTGCCACTGGCACAGATATGGGGTGGAGGAGAAGTGGCATCTGCAGATGGAATGCGCTTTGTTACGCCAGTCAGAACAATCAATGCCGGACCGAACCGCAAATACTTTGGTAATAACAGAGGGATCACCTGGTACAACTTTGTGTCCGATCAGTATTCCGGCTTTCATGGCATCGTTATACCGGGGACGCTGAGGGACTCTATCTTTGTGCTGGAAGGCCTTCTGGAACAGGAGACCGGGCTGAATCCAACCGAAATTATGACCGATACAGCAGGTGCCAGCGAACTTGTCTTTGGCCTTTTCTGGCTGCTGGGATACCAGTTTTCTCCACGCCTGGCTGATGCCGGTGCTTCGGTTTTCTGGCGAATGGACCATGATGCCGACTATGGCGTGCTGAATGATATTGCCAGAGGGCAATCAGATCCCCGAAAAATAGTCCTTCAGTGGGACGAAATGATCCGGACCGCTGGCTCCCTGAAGCTGGGCAAAGTACAGGCTTCAGTGCTGGTCCGTTCATTGCTGAAAAGTGAACGTCCTTCCGGACTGACTCAGGCAATCATTGAAGTGGGGCGCATCAACAAAACGCTGTATCTGCTTAATTATATTGATGATGAAGATTACCGCCGGCGCATTCTGACCCAGCTTAATCGGGGAGAAAGCCGCCATGCCGTTGCCAGAGCCATCTGTCACGGTCAAAAAGGTGAGATAAGAAAACGATATACCGACGGTCAGGAAGATCAACTGGGCGCACTGGGGCTGGTCACTAACGCCGTCGTGTTATGGAACACTATTTATATGCAGGCAGCCCTGGATCATCTCCGGGCGCAGGGTGAAACACTGAATGATGAAGATATCGCACGCCTCTCCCCGCTTTGCCACGGACATATCAATATGCTCGGCCATTATTCCTTCACGCTGGCAGAACTGGTGACCAAAGGACATCTGAGACCATTAAAAGAGGCGTCAGAGGTAGAAAACGTTGCTTAACGTGAGTTTTCGTTCCACTGAGCGTCAGACCCCTGGTAATGCCGGAGCATGGGGCCCTATTCTCGCTGATAAATATGGTGTAACAGGCGCCGTTGAATTAGCGATGGCTTGTGCAACACTTGGATTAGTGTTGGGTGGTTTAGTTGGCGGCCCTGTTGCCCGTCATCTTTTGAAAAAGGTCTCTATTCCTAAAACAACCGAGCAAGAGCGCGACACTATCGTTGAAGCTTTTGAGCAACCAAGCGTCAAAAGAAAAATCAATGCAAATAACGTTATTGAAACCATTTCAATGCTGATTATCTGTATTGTTGTTGGTGGCTATATCAGTGCATTGTTTAAAGATACTTTTCTGCAACTGCCTACTTTTGTCTGGTGTTTATTTGTCGGTATTATTATCCGTAATACACTGACTCATGTATTTAAACACGAAGTGTTTGAGCCGACCGTCGATGTATTAGGTAGCGTTGCTTTATCGCTTTTCTTGGCAATGGCGTTAATGTCATTAAAATTTGGTCAATTGGCAAGCATGGCAGGGCCAGTATTAATTATCATTGCTGTACAAACTGTTGTCATGGTGCTATTTGCCTGCTTTGTCACCTTCAAAATGATGGGCAAAGATTATGATGCTGTCGTGATCAGCGCGGGTCACTGTGGCTTTGGTATGGGAGCAACACCAACAGCAATTGCGAATATGCAAACAGTCACAAAAGCATTTGGACCATCACATAAAGCTTTCCTTGTCGTTCCTATGGTCGGTGCCTTTATTGTTGATATTTCAAACAGTATCTTAATTAAAATATTTATTGAAATTGGTACATACTTTACCTAATAGCTACACACTACTCGGCGTACTTCTCCTAACAATTTATTATAGGGCAGTATGCCGAGCCGCTTTCTTACCCCGTATATTCCCCTAGTCAATCTATTTAGCTTGCACGTTTACGAATTAATTCTCGTGACAACTAAACCAAAATTTGAATTATGACGAGTATATCTGATTATTTATACTTTATTCGTTAGAATAGTCCGTAGAAATAAATAATCAGTAGGCTACATGGAATGAAATTAAGACATCTCGATATCTTTTATGCTGTAATGACTTGTGGTTCCTTAACGCGTGCGGCTGAAGTTTTACATATTTCTCAACCCGCGGCGAGTAAAGCACTCAAACATGCTGAGCACTGAGAGATCCCCTCATAATTTCCCCAAAACGTAACCATGTGTGAATAGATTTTGAGTAAGCAGGGTTGCAGCCACGAGTG
>NZ_JACFRE010000013.1:0-12946 GCF_016101085.1 Gilliamella sp. W8123 | reverse complement strand
GCGTTCCTAAAGGTAGCGATTTTAATGCTAGTAATGCGACATATTATATTAATCCTAAGGCACCACCAGAGGTCTGTTTTGCAAAGCCGAACTTGCGATTAGGTACTCTTGTTAGAGTAACGGATTACCGAGGTCCTGCTACAATGTGGAATGAAAAGATGGGGTTCATTACACAGTCGAAAAATCCGTCGTCTTATGATTTGAATTTCCCTACTACAGGGGCCCATAATTTATACTTTGATCTAGATATAGGAGGTAATTATCGAGAATTATCTTGGCAGCCAGTTTCTCATGGTGGTATTACAGCTACGATGACGGAAGCAACAAATAAAAGTGTGCGGGTTAGCCTAAAGGGTCCATTTGCTAAAGATGAGCAATTGGATTCAAGTAATCCAAGTAGTTTGGAAACTATACTCAATCCGACATTACCACAGACATTTGAGTTAGTTGGTCGAGACAGTCAAAGTGGGGAAGAAGTCGTCAAATACGGTTTCCAGTTAAAGCAGTGGTTTGTCAATCGTGGAACTGAATCTTATACTAATAAAAGTGTATCGTCTTGGTGTAGTGATATTGGATACCGTATGCCTAAGGTCAAGGATTTGACTAACGCGATTTGTCAGGGGGTTAATACAGGTGGCAACATATGCAAGGGTGCAGTTGGTGCGACACCTTCATCAACTGGTAATCATTATCAGCGTAGAATTGGTGCCGGTTTCTTTTCGGAGTGGGGCGACTTAAAGGACTACGCTGATGCTGGTTTCAGATTCGGCTATTGGACTAGCGACCCTGGCCAAGCTAGTAATTATACTGAGTTTATCGTTTACGCCTATAGTGGCTACGCATCTAGTGGCTTTATATCCAATGGAGGTGATACTCGTTTTGGAGTTTGTGCCGCAGCCCCTTTAAAGGATGATTAATTCAATAACCAAGCGAATTATGACGTAAATGGCTAAAGCAATGTTATGGCGACAGCCTTCCGCCCCAACTGGGGCGGGGTTATTTTTGAGGATTGGGATTTTTAAGATAAAAAAGTTGAGGAACGGGGTTTTTGAAACTTAAATTCCTACTTATTGCTAACCCTTTTTTTTGACTTAAAATAAAGTATTTAAAAATCAATATATTAAAAAATCACTTAAAAAAGGGTTTTTAATAGTAAAATTGCGCTTCTTCTTTTTGCCAACTGCATTTATAGTATATTGGATTCTAGTTCGCTACCGTGTAGGTAGTTTAGAAATACACTGCTTATTGAGTAGGTTAAAAATGATGATTTTTAAAGAGGGGGTTAAAGGGTCTATTATTTCTAATAAACAGCAAATAACCGATGCTGTTTTCGAGCTATCAGTGTTCTTCTTTACAAAAGTTAACAATAAAACCTTCAAAAAAAGTTGCATGGTTTTTTCCAATCACTATAATTTTTGAACTATATTTATATAATTGGATAAATTTTATGCTGTCAGGCATAAAATTGCAAATAAATCATCAATTTAATTGACAGGGTTGTCGATATGCATTATAATTTAAAACACCAAACACCAAACACCAAACCTGCCCAACCTATAATTTAACGTTAGTAAAGTTAAGCTCGCATCGTTTATTATTTAACCGCAGTTTATTTTTCCAACAAATTCAGCAAAATTTTTCAAAATTTCTTGGTTTAGCCTTTTTATCTCGGCCGATGGTTTTCATATTAACCGTGGTTGTTTTACAGTCTATTTCTTTTGCTAATTATGCATTAACCACTACAACGACCAATATTATTTATGGCTCAGCACCTTATTTAACCTTTGATGGTGGTCGTACCCGGGTAACCAATACCGAATCGCTACTCAGGATATCCCTTTCTGATGGTAGAACATTTACTCCCACAACCAATGATTCAAGTGACAATCCTATCGAGTTACCTGTTGAGGGGCAGAGTTTTGCGGATATTGGTATGTTAGTACCAACGGATACTAATTCTATTGCATTAAGTTCACTTATTGGCACACCGTATAATTATTGGGGGGATGATGATGGCGATGGTCAGGGAGTTAATGGTGTCACCGCTACCGGTAGTTTAAAATTAACTATTGTTGATAACGACAATAATTCTGTTGCCCGTAATGAAGTGCCGACTATTTGTAAAGCGCCATATAAATTAACCTTATCTAATGATGAAGGTACATTAAAAACACGTTATGGGGTACCTAATGAAAGTCGTTTTACGGAAGGTAATGCCACTTATTATATTAATCCTAAGGCAGCGCCAGTGATTTGTTTTGCTAAACCTAGCTTGCACAACGTTTCACATAATACTCCTGGTCCTGTTAATATATGGAACCTTGATAAGGGTTTTCTAATACAGTCAGTTACGCCGTCGTCTTATGGTTCAAACTTCCCGACTACTGGAGCTAATAAGTTATATTTTGATTTAATTATTGGGGGTAGTAATGCTCAGGCCTTATCTTGGGCGCCGGTTTCTCATGGTGGTATTACGGCGACGATGACCTATTCAGCAAGTAACGAAGTTCGAGTCACCCTAACAGGTCCTGCCGTTACAGACCCTAATCAATGGGAATCAGAAAATCCAGATAGAATCGACAGACTATCTTTACCGCAGGTATTTGAGTTGGTCGGTCGTGATAGTAGGGGTAATGCGGTGGTCAAATATGGATTTGAGTTAAAGCAGTGGTTTGCTAATCGTGGTGATTATACAAGTAACCTTTCTAGTCTATCATCTTGGTGTAATAAGATTGGAGGATACCGTGTCCCAAATGTCAAGGATTTAACTAATTCGTTTTGTCGGGGAAATAATACAGAAGACGCTTGTAACGATCTAGTAGAGGCAACGCCTTCGTCACCTGATGTGTTTTTCAGTCGTTACATTGGTGCCGGATTTTTCACGGAATGGGGTAGTATGCTCTATTACCTTGATACTAACTTCTACTTCGTTAGCTATTGGGCGAGTGATAAGACGAATAACAACCAATATTCTTTTTATGTTCACTCGGATTGGGGTACTATGTATTCCTACCCTACCATAACAGTAGAGAATACCAAACTCTTCGGAGTCTGTGTCTATCCTTAGCTATTATTTCTTAGTTCTTAGGTATTGAAGCTGAGGATAAGAAAAATAACTTTAGGACATCAAACAATCATTGACTTGCCAAGGCAATGGTGTTGACGTTGACGAAGTGGGCGATAAAAAGCGATTTTGTGGTGCGACATTCGCAATGTGCTGACAACTGCGTGAGGTTAGCATGGCAAACAGGGAAGTTTGCCAAGGCTGTGCTTTGTCAGGAACAAATCACAGCCGGTGCGTTAAGAGCGAACGCAGGCGGAAGACAGTCACGTAGTGACCACTTGCGTGGTCGCCGCGGGAGATTGTAAAGAGGGTTGGCGCCAACCCTCTTAACTCGGACGTAATCACCGTATAGAAATAACCGCAAAACTAACTACAAAACAACAAAACGTCCGAAATTCAAATAACCCAAAAAATTTTGAGGAGAGGGGTTTTTAAGACAAAAAAATGGCACTAATAATTAGTGCCAATAATCAAATATTACTAAAATTTGCTATTTTTATAGTTTAAAAATGGACTACATTTTAATCGTTAACATTTTTCAACAAAATAGCGCATTATGCGGTTATCGGTAGTTAGTTCTGGATGGAATGAACATAGCAAAATATTATCTTGTTCCGCCATTACACAATGATTATCAACAAAAGCGAGTTGTTTTACTTGTTTACCTGCTGTGGCAATATAGGGGGCACGAATAAATACCGCAGGAATTTGCTGACCGATAGGTGCAATATCTAACACTGTTTCGAAGCTATTTATTTGTCGCCCAAAGCCATTTCTTTCAACAAGAATATCTATTAGTCCTAGTTGTTCAACCTCATTATGATTCGTTTCAGTTCCGCAAAGAACTAACCCAGCGCAGGTGCCAAAAATACCTTTACCTTGTTTAGCAAATGCTTGGATTGGCTCAAATAAATCATTTTGTCTAATTAAACGACTGATTGCTGTTGATTCACCACCGGGAATAATTAAGCCATCAAGTTGACGCAATTGTTCGGTTTTTTTAACTGCAATAGGGCACACAAAATCAATGCTAGCCAACATGTTTAAATGTTCAGTTACGGCACCTTGTAAATTAAGCACCCCAATGATTTTGTTAGCTTTTAAGTTGGCAATTGTTGTCATTACCAGCCTCGATCTTGCATTCTTTCTGATTCGGTTAATTTACTGATTTCAATCCCTTTCATGGCTTCACCCAATCCTTTGGATAATTCAGCTAATCTTGGATAATCATCAAAATAAGTAGTTGCTTGAACAATCGCTTTAGCAAATTTTTCTGGATTTTGTGATTTAAAAATACCCGAACCGACAAATACACCATCAGCACCAAGTTGCATCATTAATGCTGCATCAGCAGGCGTGGCTACACCACCAGCAGCAAAATTAACCACAGGTAATTTACCAAGTTGTTTAATTTGTAATACTAATTCATATGGCGCGCCAATTTCTTTGGCCAATGTCATAAGTTCATCCTTTGATTTGCCAACGACTAAACGAATTTGTTCATTGACCCGACGCATATGTCTAACCGCTTCAACAATATTGCCTGTTCCGGGTTCGCCTTTGGTGCGTAACATAGAGGCACCTTCACCAATTCGGCGTAATGCTTCACCCAAATCTCGACAGCCACAGACAAAAGGCACAGTAAATTCATCTTTCAATAAGTGATATTGTTCATCAGCAGGCGTTAGCACTTCGCTTTCATCAATATAATCCACTCCCATTGACTCTAAAATACGTGCTTCAACGATATGGCCAATTCTCGCTTTCGCCATAACAGGAATTGTTACTGCTTTCATTACTTCTTCAACAATGGTCGGATCGGCCATTCTTGCGACGCCACCAGCAGCACGAATATCGGAAGGAACACGTTCTAAAGCCATAACTGCTACGGCACCAGCTTGTTCAGCGATTTTGGCTTGTTCGGCATTGACGACATCCATTATCACGCCGCCTTTTTGCATTTGTGCCATTCCACGTTTTACTGTTTGTGTACCGGTATGTTGTTTCATTGCTACTCCTGATTAATTAATGTTAGTTGTCTAATGTCAGGACTATTATTCAAAATTAAAGCACTGCAATAAACAGCCAATTGGACTATAATTAACCCATCCAATTTTGCATTTAAGGTAATAAGTTCTAAAAAACTTAGTAAATAAAAGATGTGGAATAAACAAAAATTAAGCCTTTTTAATGGCGCATTATTTAAAAAAGTCATGCAATTGATTGAGAACTATATCGAACAAGGTGTGTTAATAGCCGGTGAACGATTACCATCGGAGCGTAATTTAGCCAAGGATCTACAAGTTAACCGTTCAACTATTGTGCATGCGCTAGATATCTTAACTGAACGAGGGATATTAGTGCGAAAGCAGGGTAGTGGGACTTTTGTTAATGAACAAAAGTGGGGGCTGCAAGCTTATTCGACCATTAATTGGCGATTGCCAGCCAATTTTTATCATCATCGTCAAAATGTATACCAACAAAAAGTGGCACAGGTTCGGCAGCAAATGGATCATGTTTGTGATTTAGCTAATGGTGATTTGCCCACTAATATGATCCCCAAATTAATATTACCCAATATTACTTCCCATGAAATGGTTGCTTACGAAAAGAAGAGCGACATGTTGCAATTAGGGCTTCCTTCGCTTAAGCAGCAAATTGCTTATTATATGAAGAAACAATTTGCTATGTTGGTTGATACTGAACAAATTCTTATTACCTCGGGTACTCAACAATCTCTTTTTTTAATTACCCAAGGATTATTAAAACCTGGCGATGCGATAGGTATTGAATCACCATCATACTTTTATTCATTACCATTATTTCAAGCAGCAGGATTGCGTTTATACGGTATTGAATGTGATGATGAGGGTATTACTTTAGAGAGTCTACAGAAAGTCACCTTAGAGCGGCAAATAAAATGGTTATTTCTAAATCCTATTTTTCAAAATCCAATTGGTTGTGTGATGAGTAATCAGCGCAAGAAGCAGGTACTGGCATTTTGTCGAAAGCAATGTATTGGTATTGTTGAAGATGATGCCTATAGTGGCTTAGCTTTTGATGAAAAGACCAATATTTTACCGATTAAAAAATTCGATGCAAGTAATCAAGTGGTCTATTTAGGATCTTTATCCAAATATATCGGCCGTAATATACGTATTGGTTGGATGATAGCACCAACTGAAATTATCGAAAAATTAGCCAATATCCGCCATCACATTGACTCTGGGTTAAGTATTTTACCGCAACTATTAGCCGAGGAATATTTAAGTCACCATTATCAAACACATCAAAAATGGCTTCGCCATCAGTTGCAGAATAAAGCTAACCAATTAATGGATTGGCTGGATGATTATTTTAATGGTGATGTTATTTACCGAGTCCCAACCGGAGGTTTTCATTTATATGCTCATTTACCAGTTAATAATGCTGCACAAGAACTGACAATATTAAATCAGTTGTTGTCAAAACATATCATTGTTTCGCAAGGTACTGACTTTGGTGATAAGTTGGGGGCTATCCGATTAAGTTATGGACATTTTGAAAAAAATTTGCTTTGATCACACATCATAAAATCTGCATTAACTTATTGATTATGGAAAGTTCTAAGTTCCTGACAAAACATAGCCTTGCCTTGTCAAACATCCCTGTTAGCCATGCTAATCTCGCTAAATTAAATACAGTAAACACTTGGCAAGCAATAAACTTTAATGGTTAGTGTGAGCTGATTTTAGTTTTATAAGCAATTTCAGGGAAAGTGTGGGGGGATTTTTAAGCTTTAAAAACCCCGTTCCTCAAATTTTTTTATTTTTATTATCAAAATATTACTAATTTTATCAGCTATTTTTTATCATTTTATTTACATTAAATTGTCTAAAAGCTAGGTAGAATAAGGTTTAAATCGCTGATTATCTATGATAGATTAATTTTTCCATTCACATTAAGCAGGTAGGCTGATCTTGAATCTTTCACCCAAAGCTTTCCATTATTTAGGCGTCGTTGCAACGATTGCATCATTAGGCATGTATGTGTCATATATTCCGCAAATTATCGACAATCTTCATGGTTTTAAAACCAATCCAACTCAACCATTAGCGGCAGCAATTAACTGTTCGTTATGGGTTTGTTATGGATTATTACAACCTAAAAAAGATTGGCCGATTGCTATAGCTAATTCCCCTGGTGTTTTGTTCGGTTTAATTGCATTTTTTACGGCATTGTAAATTTATTGTTATACTTCTTTGTCTTATTTCAATACAGCATAATTTAAACCTTATGCTGTATTTTTTTATCAAAATTTTATCAAATCGTTAGATGATTTCTGTTGACAAATATAGAGTGTTTGGTTTCAAAAATGGATTATTCTGTTGCAGATTAAATTTTAACCTTGACATTAAGTTTTTATTTATCAATGTGTTGCAAGGTTATCAACAGGTTTGTTAAATACTTATCAAATAATTAAGTGAATAATTCACAATTTAGTTTTAACTAAAAAACTAAGTTTTAAATTGCATTATCAGATTCAATTATTGTCATCTATTTGCGATTAGATTATATTGGAGATCCGGCTGTTTATTAAACAGTGTTTATTTTTTAATACTCTTTTGTATTGAGTGTTCATGTTATTAATTTAGATGTCGACTTAATCGTATGAGCGTTAAAGATATAAAATAAGGAAATCAAAATGGCTAACATTAATCTTTCTGACGATTTGATAAAAGATTTTATCTATTCTATGTACCGTAAAGAAGTATTATTAAATTTAAAAGGGGTTGTTTTGACTGATGAGGATCGTAAACAACTTCATGAAAAAAGAGATTTTGTTAATCGATTGTCTGAAGCTGAATTAGCCGATATTCGCTGTTGGGTTTTAGATAAATTGAGAGTACTTGAAAGCCAGCATAAGCAAGATTAATCGGTTAGAATCTTGCGCTAACTTCATTAATAAATTGATAAAATTTATTTATCATATCGCTTATAACGATATGGACAGTTTTATCAATCGTTTTACAATGTAACAAAACTTATTATTTATAATTTATAGGAAAGGGTATGAAAAAGTTAGTCGTGGTTTTATTGTTAGGTCTGCCAATGGTTGCCGCAGCTTCTAATTGTGAAGAAATTAGTACCAGTATCGCTGAGAAAATCAAAAACAATGGTGTTGATGAAAGCAGTTTTCAATTAAATTTAGTTCCATCCGAGCAAGCTGAGCAAGGCGTTGCAGGTAAAATTGTCGGATCGTGTGATCGTGGTCAACAAAAGATAGTATATGTTCGTTCACAAGATAATTCGGTAACAACTGAAGCAAAACAACAAGAGTCTTCAATTTCTAATCAGCAAGCCGAACAAGCTGAATTAGAGAAATCTTCTCAACAAGAAAAAGTAGCACCATCTTCAGAAGATAATCAGCAAATTGACTCGAAGACAGAATAATCACTGATTATTAGCTATAGTTATAGAAGATCTATCGGTTAATTAATAAATAAATAAAGAACATTTGAATAAATAGTAACGGTTAATAAACTACTATCTTTATAAAAATTGTTATTTATTTGCTGAACTATTATTCATCTGTATTTATCCGGGGTGCCCTAGGCTGAGATTATAGCCGTTGAACCTGATTCGGTTAGTACCGGCGAAGGGAGTATAAAACACGTTTTTCTACAAGTCTGTTGTACTCCTTAATTACTAATTTTTATAAAAAGAAGTCATCATGCCGTCATTCTATTCGCTCTTCTGCCTTCGTTCGCTCTTAACGCACTGGCTGTGATTTGTTCCTGACAAAAACAACCTTGTCAAACATCCCTATTTGCCATGCTAATCTTACTCAGTTGTCACACATTGCTAATATCACTAAACAAGACTTGCCAAACTGATTCGCAAGAAATAACCATAGATATAACAGTTGGGTTAACAAATATGCTAGCAATAAATTCCAACAAACAATGCCAAATAAAATAGCTTGGCTTGATCAGCTTAGTAAATTTAGAGGATAGTTGCATTGAACATTTAACAAAATTATTTAGGCAAGCAACTAAACTTGAAATTGGTTTCTGGCAAATGGGTTTAGATAAACGTTTTAAATAACAAACATACTTTACCACTATGGGTAAAGTATGCTGAATTTGAACTATATTTAAACAATTTTTAAACTAAAGTAGTTTTGAATAATTTTGTTTAGTGGCATCGTCCCAAACGCTTGCTTGTACTTGACCAATATGTTGTTGCTGTAAAAGTAACATGGTTAATCGTGATTGGCCAATTCCACCACCAATTGTTTGTAAAAAATCACCATTAGCTAATGCTTTATGCCATGCATATTGGAGGCGATCTTCATTATTAGTCAGTTTTAATTGCCGTTTTAAGGTTTCTGGATCGACACGGATCCCCATTGATGAGATTTCAAAACCACTATTTAACACCGGATTCCAAACTAAAATGTCACCATTTAAGCCTTTTGAACCCATTTCATTATCACTACTCCAATCATCATAATCAGGAGCACGGACATCATGTTTTTCATTATTTGATAATTCACCACCAATACCAATTAAAAATACGGCGCCCAACTCTTTGGTAATTGCATTTTCACGCTCTTTCGGTGATAAATTTGGATAACGTTTTAACAGTTGTTCACTATCCATAAAGGTAATTGTTTCGGGTAAAAAACGTGATAGATGATATTTTTCAGAGACTGCTTTTTCAGTCGCTTTAATCGCACTATAAATTTTTTCAACCGTTTGTTTTAAATAAGCTAAATTGCGATCTTCAGGACGAATCACTTTTTCCCAATCCCATTGATCAACATAAACAGAGTGAATAGGCGAGAGTTTATCTTCATCCGGGCGCAGAGCTTTCATATTTGTATAAATGCCTTCACCAACAGGAAAATTGTGCTGACTTAACGTTTTACGTTTCCATTTAGCTAGTGAATGAACAACTTCGAATTGTGCATTAGGAATACTTTTAATATTAACTTGAACGGCTTTTTCGGTACCTGACAAATTATCTTGAACGCCATCACCAATTTGACTCAATATTGGTGCTTGAACTTCAATTAATGATAGATTATTTGCTAATTGCTCGGCAAAAAATTGTTTAACAAAATTGATTCGTTGTTGCTGCTCTTTAAATGATATTGTCATGTTTAGTCTCGAAATATAAAAAATTTGTGTTGCTAAATTAAACTAGAAAGCAGAAATATGCAAGTCTAGTTAACAGGCTTAAACAAGAGATAAAAAGCGATCTCTATTACGTCTAAAACAGATTTTTACTAATAACTATTTATGATGTTTTGACAATCTAATTATCTTCTTTAACTATTGTTGATAATTAGTTGTTGATAATTAGTGTCAGGACCATTTAGTTATAAAATCAGCTAGTTCCAATAATAAGAGTTTATTTTGGCAAATAAGTTTGGTGTATTTAATTTAGCGACATTAGCAATGTGCTGACAACTGAGTGAGGTTAGCATGGCAAACAGGGATGTTTGCCAAGGCGGTGCTTTGTCAGGAACAAATCACAGCCGGTGCGTTAAGACCGAACGAAGGCGGAAGGCAGTCACATCGTGACCACTTGCGTGGTCGCCGCGGGAGATTGTAAAGAGGGTTCGCGCCAACCCTCTTAACTCGGGCGTAATCACCGAATAGAAATAACCACAAAACAACAAAACGTCCGAAACTCAAACAGCCAAAAATTTTGAGGAACGGGGTTTTTTAAACGCAAAATACCTTCTAAAAACGATTATAAAATTGTCAAAATCAAAAGCCTAATCTGCAAATTATTAATATTAAAAATGGTGATTTTTTAAGAGGGGATAAAGGGGATATTATTTCTAATAAACAATAAATAACCGTGCTGTTTTCGAGCTATCAGTGTTCTTCTTTACAAAAGTTAACAATTAAACCGTCAAAAAAAGTTGCATGGTTTTTTCCAATCACTATAATTTTCGAACTATATTTATATAAATGGATAAATTTTATACTTATTGGTGTAAAATTGTAAATTAATCATTAATTTAATTGACAGGAATGTCGAATATGTATTATAATTTTAAACACCCAACACCCAACACCCAACCTGCTCAACCTATAATTCAATCTTTCTAAAGTTAAGCTCTCAACTTTTATTTTTCATTCCAATTAAATTTTTAACGAAATTTTATGGAATTCCGCGAATCTTATCGGCATTCTGGCATCATTCCTTTTTATCTCAGCAGATCTTTTTAAGCTTCTCATTTGGCTTGTTGCTAATAACTTCCTATTCAAGCCTTGCTTTAACCTCTAAAACGACCAATATTATTTATGGCTCAGCACCATATTTAACTTTTGACAATGGTCGCACCCAAGTAACAAATACCGACGGTTTGCTCGGGATATCCCTTTCGAATGGTGATAAATATACGCCCACAACCAATAATTCAAGTTTAGTCAATCCTATCGTTTTACCTACTGCAGGTCAGAGCTTTGCGGATATTGCTATGTTAGTCCCAACAAATACAGATTCTATCGCATTAAGTTCACTTATTGACACGCCTTATCATTATTGGGGTGACGACGATGGCGATGGTCAAGGGCTTAATGGTATCTCCGCTACAGGTAGTTTAAGGTTATCCATTGTTGATAAAGATTATCATGCTGTGGCTCGTAATGAAGTACTGGATATCTGTAAAGCACCATATAAATTAACCTTATCTAATACTAGCGGTACATTAAAAACACGTTATGGTGTCCCTAATGAAAGTCGTTTTAGTGCTGGTGATGTAACGTATTATATCAATCCTAAGGCAACGCCTTCGGTCTGCTTTGCTAGGCCAATTTTAATTAATGGAAGTGATTATTATGCTGGTCCGCGTTCTATATGGAATCCTGATAAGGGTTTTATTCCTCAGTCGGTGATGCCTTCATCTTACGATTTAAATTTTCCGACTACGGGTGCTAATAATTTGTATTTTGATTTAGAAATAGGTGGTAATAATCAGGCCTTATACTGGGCACCTGTTTCTCTTGGTGGTATTACGGCAACTATGACCAATTCAACTAATACCAGCGTTCGCGTTACCCTAACCGGCCCAGTAGCGAAACCATTGCAATGGCAATCAGATAATCCTGGTGAAATCGACAGACCATCTTTGCCTCAGGTATTTGAGATAATCGGTCGCGATAGCCCAGATAGTCGAGGTAACGAGGTTGTCAAGTATGGTTTTAAATTAAATCAATGGTTCGTTAATCGTGGTCATCGGGAATTTCATTATCCTGATATATCATCTTGGTGTGCTAATATTAAATACCGCATGCCTAATGTTAGAGATCTTACTAATACGTCTTGTCAAGGAGCGAATTCAGGTCATTGGTGTGAAGGTGTAGTTGGTGCTAGACCTTCATCACCTAATAATTATTACCAGCGTCGCATTGGTGGGGGATTCTTTGCAGAGTGGGGATCTATGTCTTATTACGACTCTGCTGAATTCAATTATTATGCTTATTGGACGAGTGATGTGCAAAGCGCGAGTAGTCACCAGTTTGTTGTTAGCTCGGACAGTGGTAATGCGTCTCGCTATACATCCGTCGACCATGGGATTTGCGTTTATCCTTAATACTAATTTCTTAGTTCTTAAACCTTGGACTGTATAGTAGGTATATAAATAATAGCAGGACGTTAAAGAATAATAGTTTTACAAAGGTAATGGTGCTGACAACTGAGTGAGGTTGGCGCCAACCCTCTTAACTCGGACGTAATCACCGTATAGAAACAACCACAAAACAACAAAACGTCCGAAACTCATCAAACAAAAAAACTTGAGGAACGGGGTTTTTTGAAATCAAAATAGGGCTAAAAATAGGAGGTAAGATTTTGGTGTGTTGGTACTTTTATTATTAATGT
>NZ_JACFRE010000012.1:0-35747 GCF_016101085.1 Gilliamella sp. W8123 | reverse complement strand
TGGCTGGCTGGCTGGCTGGCTGGCTGGCTGGCTGGCTGGCTGGCTGGCTGGCTGGCTGGCTGGCTGGCTGGCTGGCTGGCTGGCCTCTAAACAACTGTATTTTAACATATTTTCAGTCCCTTGTCACTATTATCCGATTACTTTATAACATGAAAAATATATTTCCTTATTGAAAAATTATAAATAAATTTATCAATTTTGACAAATGTTGCTTAATGATAAATTGTTAAGATATGTAAACAATAATTGACTCAAAATATTTTAGTAATTAAAAAATAATATATCAGATATCAAAACCATTATTTCTTAGCAAAATTTTAATTAAAATCTAAAATTTGTGGACATTTAGTGCTCAAAAAACCCCGTTCCTCAACTTTCTTGTTTAAACCCTCAGGTAAAACTGAAGGCTATGTGATTTTAATCTCCTGAATAGTTGAAATCCTCTAGCAATTTGCTAGTACTCTCTTATATTTTTCTAACAAAAAATTAAGGGGTAGTACACATACCTCTGAGTACAACTTCATTTTTATGCCGAGCAATGTGACCATTATTCGAGTGAACGGAAAAATGGCTTAAACGATCTGTTTCTACAAAATCGATGGTCCAGTAATTGTGATTATCATAAAAACTACTAATATATTTGTCCATTTGTCCCCACTCCGAGAAGAATCCTCCGCCAATTACACGTTGAAAGTTATTACCGTTTGAAGATGGAGTTGCACTAACCGAACCTTGACATTCCTCATCCCACCAAGGTCCTGCACAAATAGCATTAGTTAAATCTTTAATTTGAGGAAGACGATAACCAATATTACTGCACCATGATAAGGTACTTGGATAAGTATAGTAATTATTTGCACCTCGATGGACATACCATTGTTTTAATTGAAAACCATATTTTATCAAAGGATTACCTTGACTATCTTTACCAACTAACTCAAATGTTTGTGGTAATACAGGCTTTGCTACACTACCGGGTAAATCAGAATTTAATTGAAAATCTTTTGCACTGGGCCCCGTTAATTTGACAGTAACACGTGAACCTGTTGAATCAGGGATTAACGTCGCGGTAATTCCCCCCCGTTCGACCGAGTCCCATGTTAAAACTCTTGCTCCTCCAATATCTAGGTCAAAGTACAAATCATGCATTCCTGTAGTAGGAAAATTCAAATTGTAAGTTGATAGCGTTGTAGACTGAGGAATAAACCCCTTATTGGCAAGCCATATAGAAGGTGGCCCTCGAAAATCGATACCATTAACCTCTGTATTTGAACCAGGAAATAATATTGGAGCAACAAAGCAAACTTTTGATGATTCGTTGGGATTAATGTAATACGTCGCATGACTACCTGTAAAATAGCTACTACTAGGTACGCCATACTGGGTACTTAGTATACCATCATTACTGGTTAATGTGATTTTATAAGGTGCTCTACAAATATCTAAAGTTGAATTACGAGATACAGGTTGATTATCTTTGTCAGTAATAGTTAAACTTAAATAACCTGTAGCAGAGATACCATTATTTTCCTGACCATCACCGTCATCATCCCCCCAATAATTATAAGGCGAACCAATAATTGAAGTTAATGAAATTGAATCTGCACCAATGGGTACCAGCATATCTACATTAGCTAAAGTTTCACCAAGATTTGGCAAGATTATTGGTGTTATTGACGAATTATTATTTGCTGTAAACGTTCTTCCATCCGATAAAATAATACCTAATAATTTAGTTGTATCAGTAACTCGAGTCTGACCACCATCAAAAGTTAGGTATGGCGCATTACCATGAATAATATGAGTTGTTCTAGCGGTTAAAGACTGACTACTAAATGATAACAGTAGCAATAAAACAAGCGCTAATACCGAAAAAATTGGCTTAAATAAAATCGAACTAAAAAAATTTCTTAAGTGTTGGTGGAGGAGTAAACTCTGACGAAAGATTAAACCTTGATTGCTAAAATTAGGCGAATTTAAATTATTGGTTTGGGCAGGTTTGGTGTTTGGTGTTTGGTGTTAAAATTATAGCTCATAATAACGTCCGTGTCAAGTAAATTAATGTTTTATATTAATTTATTTCGTTTAATTGACTAACTACTAATCGGTAATTTCACTTTAATAAGAATAAGGAAAAGTATAGAGATTAAGTAAAAAGTATGCAATTTTTTTAACCTCTAAATTGTTAATTTTTGTAAAGGTATTTAATTTTTTAAACCTTTATTTTTTGCCTTATTTCTTATTTTTTTGCTTAAAAATTGTCCGTAGAATAAATCACTAAGCAATAAATTATCTAAATATTTATCTATAACTCGTTGCTCTTTTTAAGTTGTCGATATTCAGTAATAAAGCTAATTTTTACCATTAAAATTCTTAAAAATAAGCTATTTTGAAGTTGATTAATCATTGTTAAAAAATATCAACTTTAACGATTATCTTAATGAGATTTTGCAAATTTTATGATTGGTTTGCAATAAATTGGAGAGATAGATTTATAAAAAACGGACTGTTACAGTCCGTTTCCTTGTCTAAAGAATAATCTTTCCATGCCTTTTACAACATTTTTTGACAGTTTTTCTGATAGCTTTTGTTTTCGTTGATAGTTAACTGCAATGATTTTATGCGTGTCTAAATGCGATAAGATAAAATCATCACTGGTACTAATTTCGTCAACTAAACCCTTTTCTTTAGCTTGTGTTGCAAACCAATGTTCTCCGGTAGCAACCTGTTCAATATCAATATTAGGTCGATACTCTTTTACAAAGTCTTTAAATAATAGATGAGTCTCTTCCAGTTCTTGCTTGAATTTTTGACGACCTTCGTCAGTGTTTTCACCAAACATGGTTAAAGTTCGCTTGTATTCGCCTGCTGTTTGCAATTCAATATCAACATCATGCTTTTTAAGTAATCGATTAAAGTTAGGAATTTGCGCAACTACCCCAATTGAACCAACAATAGCAAATGGCGCTGCAACTATTTTGTTAGCAGTACATGCCATCATATAGCCGCCACTGGCGGCAACTTTATCTACCACCGCAGTAAAAGGGATATTTCGTGTTCTAAAGCGTAATAATTGCGAAGCGGCCAACCCATAACCATGCACTACCCCACCTGGGCTTTCAAGTTTTACCACAACTTCGTCTTCTGGTTTGATGATAGCTAATACGGCAGTAATTTCTTGGCGTAACTCTTCAACTTCATGCGCATCCATACTACCATTAAATGATAGAACAAACAGTTTAGGTTTTGTCTGTAAAGCAGACGTTGTCTCGGGTGATTTTACAGTATCGTCCGACGCCGCAGTATCTGTTTGTTTCTTATTTAGTTTAGCTGCTTGTTTAGCCTGTTTCTTTTCAAGTTTTTTTTGTTTTTTTAGATCTTTAGTGAATTGTTTGGCTTCAACCTCGTCCATACTAGACATTAACATTTCATCTTTAGCTTGTTCATACTCTTGGCTTATATCTTTAACTGACATTCGGCCAGCAACTGTGGATGATTTTCGACGCTGACATAAAATAAATATTAATATTGCTAGAATAGCAACAACAACAGTTACTGTTTCAGCCAGGAAAAGCGAATACTGTGAAAACCAATTCATTTGACAATTATCCTATAGTTTAAAAATTTGCCCATTATAACAATATAATTAAAGATTGTGCCGAAAATCAATAAAGATAAAATTGTTGCTTTATTCGGCATTTTAAATTCTTTATACTGACAACCTGTTTATTATTATACGAGAACGAATATGCCTTTACGCCCAATAACTGAAATCGCAAAACAATATAATATCCCTGATGAATATGTACTGCCTCATGGTAAATATGTCGCTAAAATTGATTTATCTATTATTAAAGCAGATCAAAATAAAACTCAGGGTAAATTAGTATTAGTCACAGCAATAACCCCAACCCCTCTTGGTGAAGGAAAAACTGTCAATACTATTGGATTAAGTGAAGGTTTAAATTATTTAGGAAAATCTGCTATCGCTTGTATTCGTCAACCTAGTTTAGGGCCAGTGTTTGGCGTTAAAGGTGGTGCAGCAGGTGGTGGACAAGCCGAAGTTTTGCCGATGGAAACATTAAATCTTCATCTTACTGGTGATATCCACGCTATAACTGCAGCCCATGATCTGGCGTCTGCGGCATTAGATTCTCGTCTTTATCATGAAGAGCGCCTTGGTGATGAATTTACAACACAAACTGGTTTACCACGTTTAAACATCGATGTTAATCGTATTGTTTGGAAACGCGTTATCGATCACAATGATCGCGCTCTGCGTAATATTACTGTCGGTGTTGGCGGTGGCGTCAATGGAATTGAACGCCGTGACGGCTTTGAAATTACTGCGGCATCAGAACTTATGGCAATTTTAGCGTTAGCATCTGATCTACATGATATGCGCGCACGAATTGGACGAATTATTTTAGCCTATAACACTAGTGGTGAACCAATTACTGCTGAACAACTTGAAGTTGCTGGGGCAATGACCGTTCTTCTTAAAAATGCCATTAATCCAAACCTTATGCAAACAGTGGAAAATACACCGGTATTAATCCATGCAGGCCCATTTGCCAATATTGCTCATGGTAATTCATCTGTAATTGCAGACCGCATTGCTATGCAATTAGCTGACTATGTTATAACCGAAGCAGGATTCGGCTCAGACATGGGAATGGAAAAATTCTTTAATATTAAATACCGTCAAGCTGGTATCAAGGCATCTTGTGTAGTGCTTGTTGCAACTGTGCGTAGCTTAAAATCCAATAGTGGTAAGTATAATATCAAGCCAGGACAAGCCATACCAAAAGAGATTTCAGAGTCTAATGTAGAATTGCTTGAAATTGGTGCAGCTAATTTAGCGTGGCATATTAATAATGCTAAAAGTTATGGTTTACAAGTGATTGTCGCAATCAATCGATTCCCACATGATAGTGAGGAAGAATTAGCATTTTTACAAAAATACGCCATTGAACACGGTGCATTTGCTTGTGAAGTCAGTGAAGTATTTACTCAAGGTGGTAAAGGCGCAGAAAAACTGGCTAAACATGTGATTAAAGCGTGTGATATGCCAAATGAAATCAAGTTACCTTATCCCGACAGTATGCCATTAATAGATAAAATCCAAACAATGGTAAAAAAATATGGTGCGAATAAAGCTAATTTATCAGACACCGCGCTTAAAAACATTAAAGAAATTGAAGCATTAAAATTAGATCATTTACCACTTTGTATCGCGAAAACACCAATGTCAATTAGTGCTGATGCAAACTTAAAAAATGTGCCAACCGATTTTGATGTTGATATCAGCCATTTAGCAATTTCGGCAGGCGCTGGTTTTATTCGGGTTTATGCAGGTAATGTGATGACAATGCCTGGCCTTGGTACTAATCCGGCTTATCGAAATATCGATATTGACAAAGATGGTAATATTGTTGGTTTAAGTTAATTTAAAAAATTATTATGCAAACACAATATAAAGCGTTAATTGATGAAGAAAATTGTATTGGTTGTGGCAAATGTATACGCGTTTGCCCAACTGATGCTATTGTAGGGAGCAAACAAGTATTACATACCATATTGCCACAATATTGTACATCTTGTAGTAATTGTATTAATACTTGTCCAACTGACTGTATTACCTTAAGTACACTAGGTGTTGCCTTAAATGAACAGGAAGAGTTACTGTTGACGCAAAAAAAACAGCAACGATTAAATCACAATCAACTGGTACCACCAACAATTTTATTTCCTAAGTCGATGCCAATAAGCAATACGACTACACAAAAAGATCGCAAGCAATCAATTGCCGATGCTATCGCCAGAGTTAAAGCCAAAAAAAACCTCGCTAATTAGCGAGGTTTTCATTTCTAATTTAAACTAACAAGTTAAACTTGCTAGTTTTTTACTGACATTACTCTTTATTGCTTCTGAATGCTCGTTTACGATCATTTTCAGTTAAATGACGTTTACGCAAACGTACAGATAATGGTGTAACTTCTACTAATTCATCATCATCAATAAATTCTAATGCTTGTTCTAATGTCATTTTAACTGGTGGCGAAAGCGTAGTGGCTTCATCAGTACCCGATGCTCGCATGTTAGTTAATTTTTTACCAGTTAAGCAGTTAACGGTTAAATCATTTGAGCGGGTATGAATACCAATAATTTGTCCTTCATACACTTCAGCGCCATGGCCAAGGAATAATTTACCGCGATCTTGTAAGCTATAAAGTGCATAAGCTAACGCTTTACCTGTACCATTCGAAATCATTACACCATTATTACGTTGACCGATTTCACCTGGACGAACATCATCGTAATGGCTAAATGTTGAGTAAAGTAAACCAGTACCTGAGGTCATAGTCATAAATTCAGTTCTAAAACCAATAAGACCACGGCTTGGGATCACATAATCTAAACGTACACGTCCTTTACCATCAGGTAACATATTGGTTAAATCACCTTTACGTAAACCTAAAGCTTCCATCACTGAACCTTGGTGCTGTTCTTCAATATCTAAAGTAACTTGTTCGAAAGGTTCTTGCTTTTTACCATCGATTTCTCTATAGATAACTTTAGGACGTGATACCCCAAGCTCATAACCTTCACGACGCATATTTTCGATAAGAACCGATAAGTGCAACTCACCACGACCAGAAACTTTAAATGCATCTGGGTCTGGTGTTTCTTCAACGCGTAAAGCCACATTGTGTACCAGTTCTTTGTTTAAACGCTCAAGAATTTGACGTGAAGTCACATATTTACCTTCTTTGCCAGCAAATGGTGAGCTATTAACATTAAAGAACATAGTAACAGTTGGTTCATCAACACTTAATGCTGGTAATGCTTCAACGCAACTATTATCACAAATTGTGTCAGAAATACCAAGTTCACCTAAACCAGTGATAGCAATAATATCGCCAGCTTCAGCAACTTCGGCTTCATAACGTTGTAAACCTAAATGACCTAATACTTGGCCTACTTTACCTGTGCGTTTATTACCTTCACTATCAACAATAGTGACTTGTTGATTTGGTTTAACACGACCACGTTTAATACGACCAATACCAATAACACCAACATAGTTATTATAATCAAGTTGTGAAATTTGCATTTGGAAAGGACCATCTAAGTCAACTGCTGGTGGCTCAACATGTTCAACAATTGCTTCAAATAATGGCGTCATATCTTCAGCCATATCTTCATGATCAAGTCCTGCAAATCCCATTAATGCTGATGCATAAACAATTGGGAAATCAAGCTGTTCATCAGTTGCACCTAGATTTACAAATAAATCGAATACTTGATCGACAACCCAATCAGGACGAGCGCCTGGACGGTCAACTTTATTGATAACAACAATCGGTTTTAAACCATAAGCAAACGCTTTTTGGGTAACAAAACGTGTTTGTGGCATTGGTCCGTCCATTGCATCAACAAGCAATAATACCGAATCAACCATTGACATTACACGTTCAACTTCACCACCAAAATCGGCATGTCCTGGAGTATCAACAATATTAATACGATAACCATTCCAATCGATAGCGGTATTTTTAGCTAAAATAGTAATACCACGCTCTTTTTCAAGCGCATTAGAGTCCATTATTCTTTCATTGTCGTCGCCACGTAAATTATCAAGCGTACCAGACTGTTTTAATAATTTATCAACCAAGGTTGTTTTACCATGGTCAACGTGAGCAATAATGGCTATATTTCTTAAATTTTCAATCACAATTAAAATCCCAATTAGGAGATAAATTCTATAGGCGCAATATTGTACACCTTTTTAGTAAAAATGTTGATCTATATCACAAAGTTTCTTAAAAAGAACTTTAAGACTTGATATTTAACGAAAATACTGACTTATTTTATAGAGATAACTAAGATTACTCATTGATAAGTGTCGCAAATTGATGAGCAAACTCATCTACTTTGTCCCAATTTGTGTACTCGATCACTTCTTTAGTCACATCGGTATCACCTTTACCCAACCACATAATAAAGCGAATCATATTACGATCAAACCAATTATATTTTGGATAATAAAGTGCCCCAGCAAATACCGCTTTAATCGTTGGTTGCCAGGCAATTTTAGCTAAGAATTTTTTAGTATATATATTCGTTTCAGGCGTATTTTTATGCGGTTTTCTTGCCACCACATTTACGCCAAAAAAGCCAGATTTAAGTGTATTTAATTGCAGATAGTTAGCATCAATAAATTTTTTCATGGTTTTACTATAAAAACCATAGCGAATAGAACAACCAATTAATACCGCTTGGTAATTAGTAAGATCTATGTGGCTATCTGGTAGTAACTCAATCAAATCACAATCACATTTACCGGCAAGTTCTGTTTTTATTCGCTGCATGATTTTAAAGGTTTGCTTTTCATGAGTAGTATAAAGCAATAAAACCTTGATAATGCTATTCATAACAATGCTTCCTTTTATTAAAACTCTTGGTAAATATCAATAATTCTTTTTTTAGGATAAAAATTAATAATTTCGGGGTGATTTCATGGAAAACTTTGATTATAGTATTAGCCTTATTTAACCAGACCGGAACTGATTATGGCAATTTCACCTCCAAAACGCAGTGCTATTATTTTGGCGGCAGGAAAAGGCACACGGATGTATTCCAACCTACCTAAAGTTTTACATAAAATCGGCGGTAAGCCGATGTTACAACATGTTATTGATACAGTTCAACAACTTAATACTAATCGCATCAATATTGTTTATGGGCACGGCAAAAACGAACTTGAAAAATCGTTACAAAATCAGCCGGTGCAACTTGTTTATCAAGCTGAACAATTAGGGACAGGACATGCGGTTCAACAAGCTATCCCTTACATTCAAGATGATGAAGATATATTAATTTTATATGGCGATACTCCACTTATCTCAGTTGAAACTTTGCAAAATCTTATTGCAAGTAAACCCAAACAAGGTATCGCCTTATTAACAGTGATTTTAGATGACCCAACTGGCTATGGTCGAATTGAACGCAAAGATGGTAAAGTTGTGGCTATCGTTGAACAAAAAGATGCCAATGCCGAACAACAAAAAATCACCGAAATTAATACTGGTATTATGCTAGTTACAGGCAAATTACTTAAGCAGTGGTTAGCGCGTTTAACCAATAACAATGCGCAAAAAGAGTATTACTTAACCGATATTATTGCCTTTGCACATCAAGATGGTTATGAAATTTTAACTTCACATCCAATAAAGCAATTTGAAGTTGAAGGCGTCAACAACCGATTACAGTTAGCAACTTTAGAACGCCATTATCAACAGTGGCAAGCCGAGCAATTGTTACTTGCTGGAGTAACTTTACTTGATCCAGCCCGTTTTGATCTACGTGGAAAATTAACTCATGGTAAAGATGTCATCATTGATACAAATGTGATTATTCATGGCGATGTGACATTAGGAAATAATGTCATTATCGGTGCAGGCTGTATTTTGAAAAACTGTACCATCGCCGATAACAGCGAAATTAGTCCATACTCGGTGATTGAAGATTCGATTATTGCTCAGCACTGTACTATCGGACCATTTGCCAGAATAAGACCAGGCAGCAAACTAGATGATCATGCCCATGTTGGTAATTTTGTTGAATTGAAAAAAGCTCATCTTGGCCATGCAACCAAAGCTGGACATTTAAGTTATTTAGGTGACAGTGAAATTGGCAGTAATGTCAACATTGGCGCTGGCACAATTACCTGTAATTATGATGGTGCTAATAAATTTAAAACAGTTATCGAAGATGATGTTTTTGTTGGATCTGACAGCCAACTTATTGCCCCAGTCAAAATAGGTAAAGGAGCAACTATTGCGGCTGGCACAACAGTTACTAACGATGTTAACGACAATGAATTAGTGGTTAGTCGTGTAAAACAAAAACAACTTGCGGGTTGGCAAAGACCAACGAAATCGAAAGAGGAATAAACGATGTGTGGTATTGTAGGTGCAATCGCTAAGCGTGATGTGGCAGACATTTTATTAGAAGGACTTAAGAGATTAGAATATCGTGGTTATGATTCTGCCGGACTTGCTATTATTTCACCAACAGGTGAATTACAGCGAATAAGGCGGGTAGGAAAAGTACAAGCGCTTAAAGATGCGGTAAACGAACAACCAGTTGCCGGTTCAACCGGTATAGCCCACACTCGCTGGGCAACACATGGTGAACCAGTTGAACATAATGCGCACCCACATATATCCGACTTTATTGCCGTTGTACATAATGGAATTATCGAAAATTTCGAACCACTTCGTGAAAAACTTATCGCGAAAGGTTACCAATTCCGTTCAGAAACAGATACTGAAGTCATTGCCCACTTAATTCATGACATCATCAGCACTGAAGAGTGTTCCTTATTAGAAGCTGTGCAAAAAGCCATTCCACTCTTACGAGGTGCTTATGGTACAGTAATTATGGACACTCGAAATCCTGATATTCTAGTTGCCGCACGTTCTGGTAGCCCACTTGTTATTGGTTGTGGCATTGGCGAAAACTTTATTGCCTCAGATCAACTGGCTTTATTACCGGTAACTCGGCAGTTTATCTTCTTAGAAGAAGGTGATATAGCGCTTGTCACTCAACGTTCAGTAACGATTTATGACAAAAATTTTAGTCAAATAAATCGCCCTTGCATTGAATCAGATGCCAAATATGATGCTGGCAGCAAAGCAGGTTTTAACCATTACATGCAAAAAGAGATTTATGAACAGCCGAATGCGATTAAAAATACCTTAGAAGGTCGCATGGCTCATGGCAAAGTAGATTTATCAGAACTAGGCCCAAATGCTGAACATATTCTCAAGCAAGTTGAACACATCCAAATTGTTGCCTGTGGCACAGCTTATAATGCAGGCATGGTGGCTCGTTATTGGTTTGAATCCTTAGCCGGCATTCCTTGTGATGTCGAAATTGCCTCGGAATTTCGTTATCGAAAACCTGCTCGTCGCCAAAATAGTTTATTTATCACCCTATCACAATCCGGGGAAACTGCCGATACCCTTGCTGCTTTACGCTTAGCTAAACAGAACAATTACCTAAACACTCTTGCGGTATGTAATGTGGCAGCATCGACTTTAGTTCGAGAAGCTGATTTGGTTTTACTAACCAAAGCTGGCGTTGAAATTGGTGTCGCCTCAACCAAAGCATTTACCACACAATTGACGGTATTATTACTGTTAGTGGCTAAGTTAGGCCGACTTAATGATATGGCAGAAATCACTGAACAAGCAATCGTCCATGCATTACAAACTTTACCAAACCGTATAGAACAAGTATTAATGGCCGAACCTGTAATCAAAAAACTTGCTGGTCATTTTGTCGATAAACATCATGCACTATTTTTAGGTCGTGGCGATGAATATCCAATCGCTATCGAGGCATCATTAAAGCTAAAAGAGATCTCCTATATTCATGCCGAAGCTTATGCAGCTGGTGAATTAAAACATGGGCCTTTAGCGTTAATTGATGCAGATATGCCAGTTATTGTTATGGCGCCAACGAATGACTTACTTGAAAAACTCAAAGCCAATATTGAAGAAGTGCGTGCCCGTGGTGGTCAACTTTATGTGTTTGCTGAGCAAGATGCTGGTTTTGTTAGCGACGATACTATGCATATTATCAACTTACCCCACATTGAAGAACTTACTGCGCCAATCTACTACACAGTACCGACGCAATTACTTGCTTACCATGTTGCCCTAATTAAAGGTACCGATGTCGACCAACCTCGTAACCTAGCAAAATCGGTGACCGTAGAGTAATTTATTAGATCAAATGTGAGGACTTAATGTATATTTTGGTATCATCATCAAAATTAGAGTTCTCACATTAAATCAATTAGATAATTATTAAACAGCTCTCCACCTACTTCAGCATACGTATAATAACTAGTAAGACTTAGCTCCCTCGCTATCAGTTTTTTGCCTTATGCAGACTAATATTCTAATTTTCGTGTTATAGACATATCTAATTCATTATCACCGTTAAAACATTGGCTAACAGTCCAATCACCGTGTTCATTATATTGACTATAGTAACAAGTAAATGTTCGATATTTAGACTCATTGATATCTTTTGGTAACGATGCCGTTTTTCCATTTAATAAAGGATCCTCCTGTTTTGAAATGGAAGAAACCAATCTGTTTTCATCATCATAATAATATAAATTTGTTGACAGGAAAGTAAGTATCTTTTTGGACCTAATAGTTTCAATTTCTCGCTCGTTATGCTGGATAAGATTATTTTTTTTATCATATAAATAAGTACCTATATAATTTTTCCCATCTACATTTTCATTTGAAGAAATCAATTTTCCCTGTTCATCATATTTATAATAAGAAGTTATTTTTTGGTTAGAATCTTTAATTTCTGTAACATTTTTTTGATCATCAAACTGCACTGAATAATTAACGTAAGTTCCTTTTTCATTTCGTGTTAAAACTTGCATCTTATAATCCATAATCAGACCTTTTTTATCAGGAGCAGATTCTTCTATAATAAGACCATTATCATCTGAATATACTTCTAAATTACTGACAGAAGATGTTGGTTGGATATTTTTAATAAGTAATTCTTGTTTTTTTATGGGAACAGAATGCGGAATATACTCAGGAAAAAGAAGAAAGAGATAATTATTAGTAACACGAATATGGTTACGTTCATCATCAACGGATGCGAAGGCATAAAAATTAAAAAAACAGCATACTACTAATAAAAGGTTTTTCATCTATATTCTCTTTTTATTATTGATATTTTAATTATTTTTGTCATAAACAAATTTTTAATTAAATATAGTGATGGATAATATTCATTTTAATATAATCACCAATACTCTATTTCTCTCTTAAAATCGCCTAGATTTTTTTTGTTTGCAGAACAATAACCTTTTGTCCAATCACCATGCTTATTATGGTTGGTGAAAAAACAATCCATATTAATTCTGTTTTTGGTCTCAGCTAAATACATCGAAGGTTAGTTAGCAAATTGATTTTTCAATCTAGGTGGGGGATTATGCCGCAGTGTTTTTTTTGCGGAAAATTAAAAATAAAATAAATGCATTGAACATCATTACTACATGATATATAACAAAAAATAGATAAATACCAATTCCTGAATCTGCGGCCATAGAAGCTAATACTGGAGACATAAATGCTGTGCTAAAGATATTAATACCAAAAATAGTACCAGAAATATTCGGTTGTTTAACAAAAGTAATTAACGCCAAAAAACTACATAACATAGCTAAAATTAAACCGAAAAATGGAATAAAAACAGATATTATAGCTATAATTAATCCAACAATTGATAGTACTTTCATTTTACCTCTATCCAAAAAGATGCTTAATTAAATCTACTAATTAAATAATTTATTATAAAATTAATCTGAAACCAAAGCCTATGTATATTAACAAATTATGATAAATAGATAAAACAATTTCCACTTATATTAACTAACAGTTAATTTATATAAAAATAAACTTTCAAAACCCATACCTTTGTATAAATTATCATGATTCTGCTTATTTTCTATTTGTTTATAGATTGTTTAGTTTGACCATTTCCCACTGTTGCAATTAGTCGGTATAATGCCTGCAATTTTATTGTTAAGTGGATTATGCATGAAAACGCTATTTGCCAGCACCTCTCGCGGGCTTGAAGAGTTATTAAAACAAGAGTTAGAAAATATTGGCGCGATAAATTGTAAAGTGTCGCAAGGTGGTGTCTACTTTGACGCTGATCAATCAACCATGTACCAATCATTATTATGGTCTCGTTTAGCTTCTCGGATTTTATTGCCGATTGCTGAGTTTGATATTTATAGCGATTTAGATCTCTATTCATGTGTGATGAATATCAAATGGAGCGATATTTTTGCGGTCGATAACTCATTTATGATTAACTTTGTTGGCGTTAATGACTTTATTCGCAATAGCCAATATGGAGCATTAAAGATCAAAGATGCAATTGTTGACCATTTTATGCGTCAAACTAATGAGCGCCCAAATGTTGCTAAACAAAATCCAGATATTCGTTTACATGCTTATCTAAACAAAAATCGAGTTACCTTATCATTAGATTTAAGTGGTGAAAGCCTACATCAACGTGGTTATCGTCAACAAACAGGCCAAGCACCATTAAAAGAGAACTTAGCTGCAGCAATTATTCGCCGCTCTGGCTGGCAAACAGATGAACCTCTTATCGATCCAATGTGTGGTTCAGGAACCTTACTAATTGAAGCTGCAATGATGGCCTCTAACATTCCACCTGGACTGTTACGTAAACAGTGGGGATTTTTTGCTTGGCAAGGATTTAATCCAACACTTTGGAATGAGTTGTTATTTACCGCCAAGCACAATGTAAAAAAAGCGACAACGCCTTTCATTGGTTATGACAATAACCCTGCGGTGTTAGAGCGCGCCAAGCAAAATGCTATCCAAGCTGGAGTTGGTGATTTAATTACTTTTGCTGTGCAGGATGTGACTCAATTAACTAATCCCTTTGAGCACCAGATACATGGTATGATCATCAGCAATCCGCCTTATGGTGAACGATTAGAAAGTGAACCTGCATTGGTTGCCCTGCACTCTGCACTTGGTCGTCAAATTAAGCAACAATTTGCTGGATGGCGACTATCGCTATTTAGTGGCGCTCCACAACTGTTAGATTGTTTGCAAATGCGAGCCGAAAAACAGTTTAAAGCCAAAAATGGGCCTTTAGATTGTGTACAAAAAAATTATACCATTGCTGATCGTCAAGTCGATAAGCCGGTTACGTCACCAAATTTACCCGCTGCCGATTTTGCCAATCGTCTACGTAAAAATTGCCAAAGATTTGCAAAATGGGCAAGCCAAGAACAACTTGAATGTTATCGCCTTTACGATGCAGATTTACCTGAATATAACGTGGCTATCGATCGTTATAAAGACAAAATTGTGATACAAGAATATGCCGCACCCAAAAATATTGATCCGCAAAAAACGCGACAACGACTATTTGATATTATTAATGCCACTATGTCGGTACTGGAGTTAACTGCCGACCAATTGGTACTAAAAACTCGTGAAAAGCAAAAAGGTAAACAACAATATCAAAAACTCGGGCAAAAACAGGATTACTTCTTAGTCCATGAATATCCTATTAATCAACACAAAACGCAGTTTTGGGTTAATGTGGTCGATTATTTAGATACCGGTCTATTTTTGGATCACCGTCTAGCCAGAAAAATGATCGGCCAAATGAGCGCGGGTAAAGACTTTTTAAATCTATTTGCCTACACAGGTAGCGCAACCGTTTATGCCGGTCTTGGTGGCGCAAAATCAACCACGACCGTTGATATGTCACGCACCTATTTAGAGTGGGCTGATCGTAATTTAAAACAAAATTGCTTAACCGGAAAAAAACATCGATTGATACAAGCCGACTGCTTACTCTATTTATCGCAGGCGGATGAACAGTTTGATCTGATTTTTATCGATCCTCCAACATTTTCCAACTCTAAACGAATGAACGATACCTTTGATGTTCAGCGTGATCATCTAAAATTAATGAGTGATTTAAAACGCTTACTTAGACCAAATGGAGTAATAGTATTTTCAAACAATAAACGAGGCTTCAAAATGGATAGCGACGGTATGCGAAAACTAGGGCTAACATTTCAAGATATCACCGATAAAACCTTATCACTCGATTTTAAACGCAATAAACAGATCCACTGCTGTTTTATCGTTAAACATCAATAATAAATAAAATACCGCCGCAAGGCGGTAAATTCTTCCATCTTCAAAAATAATTGAATCAAATTTATCTTAGCAATTAGCTATTCTGTTTGTTTTTATTCATTTAAATGGTAAAATAGTTAAATAACTAATGAACTATTAAACTATAAACTTAAACAAATTAGATACCATATAGCCTAATAGATTAAAAAATCCAAATTAAGGAAATTATTTTGCCCAATATAGCCAAGCAGGAAGTTGACAATATGCAAGAAAGAAAGGTTAATTCATCAGCTATCATTATTTTAACTTCTTTAGGATTTTTCATGTCAATGATCGATTCAATGATAGTTACCACAGCCACTACCGCCATAAGAAATGATTTTCAAATATCGGTAAATTTATTACAGTGGTTGTTGAACATTTATAATATAACCATAGCGGCATTACTACTGGTTGGTGTATCACTGGGCGAAAAAATAGGCAGAAAAAAAGTCTATCTGATTGGTATTGCGATTTTCACTATTGCTTCTATATTTTGTGCTTTATCGAATAGTATTACCTTATTAATTATATCTCGAATGATACAGGCTGTTGGTGCTTGTGTTATGACACCAATGTCCATGGCAATTCTAACGCATTCATTACCCGTTGATATACGTGGAAAAGCTTTAGGAATATGGAGTGGCATTGGTGGTTTAGCACTAATTGTCGGGCCAGTTTTAGGCGGATTTATTGTCGCAACTTTATCATGGCAATGGATATTTTGGATTAATTTGCCTGTTGGAATAATAACAATCTATTTTGCTCATAATTTATTACCTGAAAGTAAAGGTAAGGATGATAAGTTGAACTTTATTGATATTTTGCTTATTGCCATATCTTCCGCCGGAATAATATGGTCATTATCCACCATAACCACAAATACCACACACGTTATAACCATTATTACCGGATTATCTAGCCTCGCACTAGCTATTTTATTTATTGTTAGGCAAAAAATAAGTTCTACCCCTATGATTCCATTAAGACTATTTCGCACCAAGGTATTCACTAATGGTAACATCGCAACTTTTTTATTATATGCCTCGATGTTTGGCGTGTTATTCTTTTTGCCACAATTTTTTTTAGTATTAGAAAACGTTAATCCACTCGTGGCGGGATTACAATTATTACCTTGGACAGCAACATTAGTCGTTATCGCACCTTTTGCAGGCAGCGCTGTAGATAGATTTGGCGAAAGGATTATTGCAACACTAGGATTATTCTTACAGGGGATCGGTTATCTATTAATTATTTTTTTATTTAATGCAACTGATTCATATATAGCGATGGCAATACCTTTAATGATCGCTGGTATGGGACTTTCGATGGCAGGACCGGCTCTGCAAAAAGCGGTGTTAAGCGCTGTCGAACCAATATATTTAGGGAAAGCATCAGGAATATATAATATATTTCGCTTATTTGGTGGAGCAATAGGTACCACAATATGCGTAATTGTATTCAATATTTTCGGCGGAACCACTAATTCAACAGCTTTTGCCAAAGGATTTGATGCAGTTATTATTACGTCTGGTCTGATATCATTATTAGGAATAGTTTTTTCAATAAGGTTAACTGCAAGGGATAAAAAATAATATTTGATAAAATCAAAGCGATAAATTCAACAATAAATCAATATTTGAGTATTTTAAAGATTATCAAAAAACCCGGTAACATATTTATCAAATGTTGATTTATTAAGCCATACATATTTTTCCCTAGCACTCTTTCTTACATTAATTAATTCTGCTTGTTGTAATAACCTAAAATGATAAGTTCCTGAGGGTTTACTAATACCAACTGCTTGACCAATTTCACCACAGATAACCTCTGTTTCTATACTTTTTAAATATTTAATTATTTCTATTCTAACCGGATCTGATAATGCTTTGAAAATAAGCACCATTTTTTCATTTAATTGGTTATCAATTGTACTATTATTCATCATATTTACAGAGTTAATTATAATTAAACATAATTATAACATGTGGTGAATTTATTCACCTAAAAAACTCCTTTGCTAAACTTTTCTAGTTTGGTGGATTTCGAGTGTTATAATTTTAATTAATTTTAAGCTACCTACACGGCAGTAAACTAGAACCCGATATACTATAAATGTTGTTGGCAAAAAGGCAAAGTCTATTTTTACCAATAAAAACCCTTTTTTTAAGTGATTTTTTAATATATTGATTTTTAATTATTTTATTTTAAGTTAAAAAAAAGGGTTAGCAATAAGTAAGTATTATAAGTTTCAAAAACCCCGTTCCTCAAAATTTTTTAGTTCTTTATTTTTTAGTTCTTTTCGTTTCGGACGTTTTGTTGTTTGGTGGCTAGTTCTATGCGGTGAATACGTCCGAGTTAAGAGGGTTGACGCGAACCCTCTTTACAATCTCCCGCGGCGACCACGCAAGTGGTCACGATGTGACTGCCTTCCGCCTTCGTTCGGTCTTAACGCACCGGCTGTGATTTGTTCCTGACAAAGCACAGCCTTGCCAAACATCCCTGTTTGCCATGCTAACCTCACGCAGTTGTCAGCTCTTTGCGAATGTCGCTAAATTAAATACACCAAACTTATTTGCCAAAATAAACTTTTATTATTGGAACTAGCTGATGTTATAACTAGCGTTAGCGATTTATTGGCGGGATTTTTTGGCTTTAAAAACCCCGTTCCTCAAAATTTTTTAGTTCTTTATTTTTTAGTTCTTTGAGTTTCGGACGTTTTGTTGTTTGGTGGTTATTTCTATACGGTGATTACGTCCGAGTTAAGAGGGTTGGCGCGAACCCTCTTTACCATCTCCCGCGGCGACCACGCAAGTGGTCACGATGTGACTGCCTTCCGCCTTCGTTCGCTGTTAACGCTCCTTGCCAAACATCCCTGTTTGCCATGCTAACCTCACTCAGTTGTCAGCACATTGCGAATGTCGCTAAATTAAATACACCAAACTTATTTGCCAAAATAAACTCTTATGTTTATAGCAAGCTAATTTTAGTTTTAAAACCAATTTCGGGGAAACTTGGGCGGGATTTTTTGGCTTTAAAAACCCCGTTCCTCAAGTTTTTTTGTTCTTTGAATTTCGGACGTTTGCTGTTTTGTGGTTGTTTCTATACGGTGATTACGTCCGAGTTAAGAGGGTTGGCGCGAACCCTCTTTACAATCTCCCGCGGCGACCACGCAAATTGTTTGTTATTGTTTGTTTTAGTGTCGGTTTAAGGTCATGATGATAAATAATGTTAGTTATAGTTGATCTCCATCATGATTTTGCAAAAAAATTATTTCAATCTTTTAAATTCGCGTTAGGATAGTCATGTAACAATTGGATTTCATTTAAAATTAGTATCATACTGAACCAATACCGTTGGCCTTCACCAATAAAATGGTAAAGCCAAGTTTAAATATTGTGAGGAGGCGTTATGTACAAAAAAATATTAGTTCCGATTGATGTGCTTGAAGATGAACTCACTCAAAAAGTGATCCCTCATGTTGAGTGTTTAGCAAAATTATCCAATGCGCAAGTTATCTTCTTTCATACCTTACCAGTTGCATCGGCTATCGTGAATGCTTACTCATTTGGTTTTGATGAGTTTAAAGATCAAGCTACTGTACAAACAGAACAGTGGTTACATCGTTTGATTGATACGATTAATTTACCGCGGGAAAATTTATCTTTTTCAATCGCTTTTGGTAATCCAAGAGATGAGATCTTACATATAGCCGAAGAAATTGAACCAGATCTAATTATTTTAGGTTCAAGACGTCCTAATATCTCAACACACTTACTGGGATCAAATGCCTCAGGAGTGGTGCGTGGCGCACAAACATCAGTGTTAGTGGTACGCTAGATTTAATTTAAAATTTACTTCCGAGTAAAGAGGGTTCGCGCAAATCCACTTTACTCGGACGTAATCTCGATATTGAAATTGCTGCCAAACAATAAAACGTCTGAAATTCAATGAACAACGATTTGTTGCAATTACTTGCAGTTTAACTAATTTAGTAGTTAATAAAACTTATCGAAAATAAGTGATTGATAAGCCATTTAGACAATAGGCCCAAAATCACACAGACCATCGTTGCTGGATAACTTTATAACACAACTGACAGTTGATTATTACCGTTATATCGGTTTTAATGCTCATCTTTCGCCATGAATCTAAAGAGAATAGTTGCAATGAGAATTATCTTAGCATCGACATCGTTATCACGTAAAAAGGTATTGGAAAAATTAGCCATTCCGTTTGAGTGTGTACCACCCATTTGTGATGAAACGCCTTTGCTAAATGAAGGTGCACAGCAATTGGTGGTGCGTTTAGCTAATGCCAAAGCGCAGTCGTTAGTGGCTAATTATCCTGATAGTTTGATTATTGGTTCTGATCAAGTAGGTGTATTGGATGATCAGATTGTTTGCAAACCACATACCATTGAAAATGCCCAACAACAATTGAGAAATAGCAGTGGTAAAGCGTTTTACTTTTATACCGGAATGACCGTCATTGATACTCGTACCGGCCAATCGCAAACAATTTGTGAACCGTTTAAGGTTACTTTTCGCCAGTTAACTGATGCAGAAATTGATGCTTATATCGCTAAAGAGATGCCACTACAATGTGCTGGTAGTTTTAAATGTGATGAATTAGGTATCACCCTTTTTGATAAACTTGAAGGTGATGATATTAATTCATTAGTTGGATTACCGCTGATAAAGTTAAATAAAATTATGATCGATATGGGCTGTAATCCACTATTCTTATAATTAATAATAAAGCCATAAAGGTAAATTAATTAATCAATTAATCGACCTGAGGACATTTTTAGCGTTCTTTGGCTATAATTTGCTACATCATTATCATGAGTAACAATTAATAGTCCTGTACCTTGTTGGTGAATCTCGGTTAATAATGCCATAATTTGTGCGGAGCTTTCTTCATCAAGATCGCTGGTAGGTTCATCGGCAATCACTAATTGTGGCCGACAAATCAGCGCACGTAAAATAGCAATTCGACGCATTTCTCCTCCCGACATATTCGCGGGATAAGTATCTTTTAAGTAGCCAATTTTAGCCTTTTCAAGCAGTTCCAGCGCATAATTTAAGCTAGATTGGTTTTCCCGTTTAGTTAAATAAAATGGTAAGCGAATATTTTCCAGTGCGGTTAAATTGGGTAATAAACTACTACCTTGTGGAATGTAGCCAATATTTTGATTACGAAATGCTGACACCTGCTTATCATCAAGTTCAAATAAGTTGGTACCATTAATAGTAATTTTACCTTGAGTAGGAGTTAATAACCCAGCAATCATATTAAGTAACGTCGTTTTACCACTGCCTGATTTGCCCATAATAGTGATAAAGTCGGTTTGTGCCATTGAAAAACTAACATTATTTACCGCTGAGAAATGTTGCGAACCACGTTGATAATCTTTGCGAAGGTTTTTGACATCCAATAACATTATTCACCCTCTCTTAATGTTTGATAAGTATCAAATTTAGTCAACGATAATGCCGAATAAATACTAGACAGTGGACCAATAATTAACGTCAACATAAATACCATTAATGCATAAATAAATCCGTCAGTAATGGAAATGTTCATACATGGCAAACCTATCGACTGGCAAATCAATAAGCTAAAGGCATAAATTAATACACCAGCAATCACAATACCGGCAATACCACCTAAAGCGCTAATAATAAGCGATTCTCGCAGTAACATTTTAACCAGATCACTACGTGAAGCGCCTAAAATACGTAATAGACTTATTTCACGTTTACGTTCATTAAGTGATGATGAAAATATCACAAAGATGACAATAATCGCCAGTACCCAGAAAATTGCCGATAAACTATAGACAATAGTTGAAAAACCAGTTAGCCATTTGGAAATATTACTTAACATGCCTTTGGTCATCACAAAATCAATATTGTAGTCAATAGCATATTTCGGCATCATCTGATTAACAACATCTTTAGGCTGATAATCAGGATCGACTTTAACAAAAATTGATGATACATAGTTAGCAAAGTGATCAGTATCGCCTTCAATTAGGTTCGCTTCTTTCATCAGTAATTGTGCCGTCGGGATCGTCATAAATACAGAGGTATCAAAGCCCATTCCGGTACTATCCATTTTGGCTGCGACTTTAAATGGATGATTAAAAAACTTAATTTCATCACCGACATTGGCAGTAATTTTGCTACCAACAACAACCTGATTATCGATCAATGGTTGGTTTAACTGCGTTTGCAACCAAGGTTTGATCACAAAATCACTTTGCTGATCAAAACCAATTAGTTGTACTTTAGATGTACAGCAACCAGCATTCAATGAAGCGATAAACAGTTGGGGGGAGACAGCTTTAACCCCTTTGATTACTTTAATTTTATCCATCAAATCCGCTTTTAGATAAAAACTGCTTGGTTCACCACGTAACAATGCAACTTCAAGATTTTTTTCATAACCGTAAGGTACAACAAGAATATCCGCGCCTAAACGATTAGCCATACCGGAAATACCTAAACTCAGATTTTTCATTAACACGCTACCGCCAAATAGCGTAGCGGAAAACAGCATAATAATGATAATCAAACAACAACTCCGAAATGGTCGTCTTTGAATGTTTCGCCATGCTAAATTTGCTATAGTAATCGGTTTTTCTTGCATGTTTTAGTTCTCGTTTTTATATCTTGTTGTATTAAGGCTGATGGTGACTAATGTTGATTGTTGATACTTACTTAATACTGTTTATCTTATTTGTTTATTTACTTGTTTATTCAAATAAAGCACATTGCTGATTGCAGCAATTGCCAAAACGATAGCTAATAAAATCAGTGCAGGTTTGGCACCCATATTACAACGCATCATCTCATTGCCACAAACACCAATTAAAATAGTTGGAATAGCTGCCGCTAAAACTGCAGTGCAAGCTAACGCCATACTCAATCCCATACGGACAAATAGTGAGCGACTAAATAGTACTAACGCACCAATGGCAATCACTAAACTACCAATACCAATTTCAGCCCTTGCAGTCCAAAAGCATTTCATGATTTTACCTGGAGTTGAATGCATATGTATATGCCCATCCCCTGCCATCGTTGTAGCAGGTATAGCTTGCGCATCAGGCAACGGGCAGACAGGTAAAATATAAAGCGGAAATAAAATAAGTAGCGCCCCGATGAATATAAATAATACAGATGTAACAACGCGATTTTTCATAAATATAGACCCTTTAATTATTAATTATTAATTATTGATAATACTTGCTACCTTACCATGTTCAAGAACCACCGTAGTCTGCGCATGTTTTGATACTTCAGGCGAATGCGTAACAACGATGATTGTACTTCCTTCTTCGTGAAGTTGATGTAGTAAGTTCATAACCATTGCTTCATTACTTTCATCTAAGTTACCAGTTGGCTCATCAGCTAAAATCAGTTTTGGATAATTAATTAGCGCTCTGGCAATACAGACCCTTTGCTGTTCACCACCCGATAATTGGCGTGGTAAATGTTTGGCCCGTGCCGCAAGTCCAACTCGTTCTAATGCTTGTAAGGCTTCTTTTTCATCTACCATACTGTGATAATATTGCGCCACCATTACGTTTTCTAATGCAGTTAAATAGGAAACAAGATGGAATTGTTGAAAGATTAGACCAATCTTATCACGGCGAATTTCCGTCAGCTGTGGTAATGACAACTGGGTGATATCTTGTCCATCTAAAATCACAGAGCCTAATGACGGTTTATCCATACAACCAATAATATTCATTAAGGTTGTTTTACCACTGCCTGATGGTCCCATAATAGATAACCATTTACCCTCTTCAACGGTTAAATTAACTTCAGACAAGGCATGTAATGAGCCATAGATTTTAGATACATTATTCACTTCGAGCATATTCATACTTTACTATCCTATTCGCCACGTAAAACTAATGCAGGTTCAACTTCAAGTGCACGTTTTACTGGAATCAAACACGCAATAATGGTTACCACAGCCGAAATAATAATCGTTGTTGGTATTAAATAAAATTCAATTACAATTGATCGCCCAAATACGTTAGCACTGATTACTTGAGCAAAAATCAGACCACAAATCACTCCAATCACACCACCGACAATACCTAAGATTAATCCTTCGGCTAAAAATTCTTTGGCAATACTTTTATTGGTTGCACCAATAGCCTTTTTCAGACCAATCTCTTTACGGCGCTCCATAACGACCGTCATCATAGTGGTGGCGACACAGATCATTGTCAAAATTAACACCACTAGTGTGACCAAATAGAGTAAAGATGACAGTTTACCGAGCACCGATGCTTCCGATTGTGTAACCCATTTTATAAGATGGGGTTCGACCGTGCTGGAATTATCTTTAATGGTTTGAATATAGCGCTGTAACTCATCTTGCGTTGCCGTAATACTTATTTCGACCACTTCGGCTTGATTGTTTTCTTCGAGTAACGTTTCCAGATCATTGAGTTCAATAAAGATAAAGTTATCCTCAGCTCGACCGGTTTTGACGATGCCGGTAATAGTTAATTCTTCATCGAAGCGCGAATTTTGTTTAGATTTACCTGAAATTGGTATGGTACTACCAATGCTAAGCTTAGCAAAATGGGCAATATCGGTACCGATCATAATTTCATTTGGGTTTTTCGGCACTTCACCTTCTATTTTCCAATAAGGGCTAGTATTGATAACTTGATCAAACTGCGTGCCGACAATGGTATAAGGCTGTTGATTACTGCGGATAGAGTCATAACGAAATGGGGTAACCCCTAATAGCTTATCTTGCGGTAGTAAGCTTACAGCTTTTTTTACTTCGGTCATTGGCATGGTAGGTTGATTATTAGCCGGCATCAACAGCAAATTAGCACCATAAGAGCGAAACTCTTGTCCCATTTGTCTTGGGATATCATAACAAAGTGTAACCATACCAAGTAAAACGGTGGCTCCTATCGCTACACCGAGTAGAGCAATAGCAATCCGGGAACGGCGGCGAATTAACGAACTTAGCAGCGTTTTTAAAATAAAGCGTTGATTTTTATTCATCATCATTTAGCCTCACTTACCGACCATGCAACACATCGGTTGGGCGTAAAAACATCATGATACGCAATGCTGGCAAGCTACCTAACAATGTGATCAGGCTTACCATAATTAACACCAGTGGAATAATTATCATCTTAGGTTCAACAAACGAACCAAATACCGTTTGGCCAATAATTTGCGCAAAGCCAAGACCGACAAAATAACCAACCATCCCCCCGAGTAAAGCAATGATCAGTATTTCAGTAAGGATTAACATCGCTACCGAAATATTTGTTGCACCTAACGCTTTTAATAAACCAATTTCAGTACTACGCTCAATCACATTGGCAGTAACTAAATTGGATATTGCTAGCGCCGAGCAAATTAAGGATAAAACAGTTAACAATAGCATTAATAACTGTGTTTTTTGTAAGATTGATCCTTCTGATTCAGCGACTTGCATAATTGCTTTAACCCTAACATCGGGCATTAACTCCTCTAACTGATAGGCAATCGAACTGATATAAGCGGTACAGTACCATGTATCCCATTCAGTGCGTGATAAGCTATTTGGATCTTGTGCTGCTTTACGGGCTAAATCATTTTCGGGCGTGGTTAATGCACTCACTTCTACCCGTTCAACCAAACCATCTTTATTAGCCAGATTTTGCGCGACAGGAAGTGACACATAAAGCTGAGAATCTTCGATCCCTCCACTGTGGAAGATATTATTTACAGTTAAAGTAACTTTTTTATTGGTTAATGGTGAAATTAGCTCAAGGCTATCACCTAGTTTAAGATTCAATTGCTTGGCAATGGTCTCACCCACCATTACACCTTGCAAATTATCATCCTTCATAGTGTTGCCTTCAATTGACCACCATGACTTCATAGCTAACATGCCAGTGTCAACTTCATCACCAGTTGGTATAGTCAGATGTTTATTAAACCAAGTTCCAACTAAGCTAACTGGTTTATCATTAACTGTTACTTGTGTAGTAAGATAAGGTGCAAAATCAACTATGTTATATGCCCAGAAGATCATCTTAATCTTTACTAAATCATCTTGCTTGATATATTGAATAGCAGCTCGGGTATCAGCATTATCTAGTTGATATAACTCATTAACTAATGCAGCCCCTTTGGGAACGATATTTAAGTTAGCACCATAGGCTTTTAATTCCTGATTAACTTTATCACCGACATCAAACATTACATTTAACATGGCAGTCGCCAGCGATACACCTAAAGCAACGGTTAAGGCAATTAAAAATAGCTTCTTTTTTTGACGAACTAACACGCTAAGTAACATTCTACGAAACATATTTTCTTCCTTTTAAAACCATTTACTTAAAACGACTTTTTTCAGCTTCAAGATGCGTAGGTCGAATAATCATATTGCCATCTAAAATCTCATATTTAAGTGGAACGGGATTACAACCACCAGAAAAACCAATAGTCGCAATATTCATCACGACATCACATAAAATACAGACAACTTGATTTCCTCGTTGATAATAACCACTTGCCCCACAAATATCACAAGCATCAAAACCGACCCCATAGGCATTTTCACTTTTCTTAATCACAATAAATCTTACTAATGTGCCATCGGTTGTTTGATAACCATAACGATGCAAATTGCCGTCATTAACTTGTTCTAATGGAATAACAATTAAACCATCAGCATTTGGCGTAACAGGTTCAGCAGGGGTGAGTTCGACCCCTTTTTCAAATATATAACGAGCACGAGTGACGGTGTAGGCAGTAATAGCCACTCCCGCCATTAACAATAATGATGTACGACGATCACGGCGTAAACTTGCTTTAAGTTTGCGTATTTGAGCGGGATTATTACCAACCAGCGAGGTGGTTTTTGCTTTGGTATATAATAAAACAGTGAGTAGTAATACCAACACCATAAAGATAAAAGTAAACAAGTTGACATGCGCTAAAATAAAAATCACTAAATCCATCATCCACTGTTGCGGTGAGATAAATCGTCTGACAATTAATATTTGTAGTAGATTAATGGCGTTTTGAATGGTAAAGATAATAATGGCAAAGGTCGCAATCACCATCACCAATCGAGTTGATAACCTAGCGCAAAGGCGATAAATCAACCAGCCAATTAAACCACAAACTAATAGAGCAAAGCCATAACCAACCCATTTAAACAGATAATCATTATTGAATATTGACTCCATGCCAACATCAAATCCAAATGGGTAGAGTAAAATATTCGGTAAGCATTGAGCTGTAATCAACCCTATAGCAACAGCTGTTAATACAGCCAATAGAATCTTAATAATAGGTTGTTGAAACGAATTTCTGAGCGACCAACAGATAAGCAATGGAATGACAATAATGCACCACGGAATAATCACACCAAGGTCATAGTACTCTCGAACAGCAATACCGGTATTACGCTTTAAGATTGCATAAATGATTGCCGCCAGCATTCCCAACAAAAAACCAATGATAAGATATTTTTTACCACTATATAGGTTTGACTGAACAAACACTGCACTAACAAGTGCCAATATGATCACAGGTACAAAAGTATTATCGGTAATACTGATAAGATATTGGAGCATAACGATTGCCTAAAGATTACAACGTATATTGGCGAGTTGTTACACTCGCCAATAGTTTAGCTAATTATTACCATGCACGAGGGATGTAGTCAAAGTCCCAAGAAACCTCGATTGGTTTAGACCAGAAACGACCTTCAACACCAGTTTCTTTATCTACATGCAATAAATAACCTTGTTTTTCAGGGTTTTCGATTGTGAATGTAACTTTATATTTACCCGCACCATCTAACTTAATATTGTTACCATAGTGTGGGCCATCTGATGCATTCATCGGCATAAAATTACCTTCGATAGTTTTGTCACTACCTTGTTTTTGAATTTTATATTTTACAGTTAAGTAAGGGACAAAATCACCTACACCAAAACCTAACTTATTACCTTCGGCAGCAGAAATATCGGCTTCGATATGCATATCTGACTTAGAAGCAGGTAAGCCACCCATACCAGCAGGCTCCATATCTACAGGTTGGAAGTAAACCGCACCAATATGTAATGGACCAACAGTGACTTCTTCACCGATTGGAAACTCTTCAAAACCTTTTTCTTCACCGGGTGCCGGCGCAGCAGCATTTGCCATTGAAGAAAGTGCAAGTATTGACGAAATACCAGCAGAAATAATTAGTTTTTTCATTGAAAACTCCTTAATTTTTTTAACAACTTGTTTTACCCTTTAATAATTAATCAATAAACTAATGACTAATCAATTACAAATTACTGCCAATGTTTTCATTACTATTCAAGTTTAAATCACACCAAGAATAATAATATTATTTAATTTTTATGATATTTTTTGTAATACATAATAGAGAGCATCACGACAACTAGCATGACTAACTGTGGCACCAATGTTTCAACCGTTGGATAGATGCCTAATACCTCTACTGAATGGACAAAATCTACTGGGGTGACCGAAATAATATCCGCTTCTTGTAGCTCTTTCACACCACCACCGGCAAAGGCTATCGCCATAAGATACATTAATGCACTGGTACAAATAAAAAATGGTTTAAGCGGTAATTTAACACTGCCAAAGCGGATAACAATAAATACCAAAGTCAACACGATGGTACCAACACCTAGTCCATACCAAACCATATCCATGTGATCTTTAGCATCAGCTAACATAGCTTGATAAAATATGATCGTTTCCGCTCCTTCACGAAATACAGCTAAAAAGGCAGCAAACCCTAACGCAAAACTGCTTCCTGTTGATACCGCACTTTGCACCTTTCCTTCAACATAATTTTTCCATGCTTTCGATTCTGACTTAGATAGCATCCAGTTACTTATAAAGAACAGCACCACTGTTGCGAGTAACATGGCGGCACCTTCCATAATTTCTTGATTGGCACCACTTAAACCAACAATAGTATGCAAGGCGATAGCAGCCAACACGCTGGCAAACACCGCAAATAAACTGCTTAGATAGACGACTTTAAGCATTGGCTTATTATCTGAACGAACTAAATATGCAGAAATTGCCGCAATCACCAGTATTGCTTCTAATCCTTCACGGAAAATAATAATAAATGAGGCAAAGAAGACACTCCAGCCACTCTCTTTTTTACCATCTAACTCATTAGCATCTTCGTGGAGCATTTTCAGAATAACATCAATCTCAGTTCGCACGACTTTGTTAGGCGCGCCTTGACTCATTAATCGTTTAATTTTAGCAAATTGGTATTCGGTATCAGTGCCACGTTTACCGGAAATGTAAGACATTACCGCACGTTCAACGCCATGTTTTTCATAAAAACCAAAATAAGCATTGTTTACTCGATCTTTAGCAGCTTCGCTATCTTTCATGAAATAGATGTTATAAGCATCATTTAAAATGATATCCATTTCATCCACAATCGCATTCCAGCTTGCATACTTCTTTTCAGTTGCGTAAGAAGGGGAACTAAAAATCGCTAAACTGGCAATCAGTAGTAACACTAAAGTTAAATACTTTTTCACTGCTTACTCCTTATTTTGCTAACAACATTATCCCTATTGGTTTACTGCTTTCTGGCAATTGTAACGATTGACTAATAATCTCAGGCTTAATTGAATGGATGTAACGAGTGCTGAGTTTTAGTGCCGCCGCTGACAAATAGACGTTTTGACTCATAGCACCAACGGCAATTTGACTAAAATCATTGGCTTTTTGTGCATCAAAATCGTTGAGGCTAGCACCATCAGCTACAAAAATAAGAATATATGGTGCTCGCTTAGTAAAATTTTGCATACCAATGTCAGCACGAATATCTTGCTTAGTTATCTCACGAAGATAGTGTCCTTCCCATTCATATAAAAAGGCACCTTTATCGCTAGCTACATAAAGACGAACATAAGGTTGTTTACCACTAGCCATTGGTACCGTCCAACCATTTTTACCTCGATTTAATCCCGTTGCCGACCAAAGCACGCTTGATAGTTCATCATCAGAGACCATTCCGGTTGGAAACCCTCCGCCTGGAGTTGAAGCACGTTTTTTAAGGCTATCAAATAACCCCATGCCATCTTTCATTTGTGGCGTAGGTAAAGTGATATCGGCATAACTTATTGATAAACAAAATAAAGACATTGATAAAACAATTGTAACATTGCGTAACCAGCACAACATGGCGTAGACCTTAAAACATTTGCAAATATTTGCTAACTATCTTATTGCTAATGCTTCCAATTATCAACAACAAACAATAATTATTATCATTAAGGTGAAATAACTTAAGTAAGATAGTTGATATAGTTGATAAAGTAGAAATCTTCATTGATTGCAATAGACTGGTTAATGTATTAACCAATCAATTCCGATTTTTATTTTTCTGTTTATTAAGTATATACTGGGACAATTTTTAAATTTTAAAGTAAAAAATGAGTATTGATTGTTATGCCATTATCGACTTTAGTTGTTTTACCACTTTTTATCTTAACCATTAGTTTAGCTTCGTTTTTTAAACAAAAAAAATGGCAATTATTCACCATCATTTTAATGACCGTTATTATTGTGATGGAGCTTACCTCAATTTATTTTAGTGGTGGATTTATTGATTATCAGTTTTACGTCAACTTAAATGTAAATGATATTATTGAAGGTTTATTCATCTTCAAACTACAAGCGCTTTTGGTGATTGTCGTCTTTTTAGGATTAGTCTTTATCCTCAGCAAATTAGCCAACTGGTTTCGCCATAAATATAAATTACACTGGCGATTACTATTAGTCGTCATTGCCATTGCCTCAATTAGTTACCATAACGGCCCTATTAGTCGTGCTTATGAAATCTATCAAGTTACTTGCGCCCCAAAAGCAACTTTTGCCCAAGCGTTACAAAACTTAAATATGAATGATTATGTTGAAAAATCACAACTTGATAGCCAAAAAGGCAAAAATATTATTGTGTTGTCGTTAGAATCCTTCGAACAAGGATTTTTAGATTTTGCTGATATCACGCCAAATTTAAGACAACTCAAGCAACAATATACTTTCTTTGCTAATATGCCAATGAGTGCAGGTAGTACATGGACAACAGCTTCTATGTATACCTATATGACTGGTGTGCCATTTTTAATCGGAGAACATTCAACTTCACCATTAAAAGGTGCAAATACCACTCAATTGGTTACCTTAGGTGATGTGCTAAAACAAGCCGGTTATCAAACTCGCTATGTTATGGCTGGTCCGGAATTTGCAGGAATTGGCCACACCGCCGAAGTAATAGGCATGCAAGTCGTTTCCGAAAAAAATTATGTAGGCAAATATCCAAATGCACCATTTGGATTGTATGATAAAGATATATTAGACATTGCTAAACAGCAAATACAAGAGTTGCAAAATGCCGATAAACCCTTTGCGCTATTTATCTCAACTGTCTCAACTCATGCTCCAAACGGTTTTAATGATGAGCGCATGACATCAGTAATCAGCCCAAAACCAGATAATATGTCTTTTGTGGCCGCTTCGCTCGATTATAATTTAGGCGAATTTATTAACCACCTAAAACAGCAAGGTATCTTAGACAACACCGTGTTTTACATCTTCCCTGACCATTTAATGATGGGGGCAGGTACCGAAACGGTGAAAAAGTTATCAGAAAAAGAGCGCAAACTCTATTTGTTAACCAATGCAAATGTTGATGATTTACAAAAATCACCTAATCAAAGTATTTACCAAATTGATTTACCGAGATTGATTCTAAATGGTGCACAAATTAAAACCAATGCAAAATTTTTAACCGATTACTTAAGCGGTGAGAACGTTGATAAAAAACAGTTTATTGAACAACATAAATCGAATATCGCGACATTAAACAATGCGGCACAAGTGCAAAAATGAGCGTCGATACCTTAATTTTAGTTATCACTATTAGCTGTTTAGGCATGATATCCCCGGGACCAGATTTTTTTCTGGTCTTAAAAAATAGCTTAAGTTATAACCGAAAAATGGCATTAATGACCTGTTTAGGGGTGATAAGCGCGATCGCCATTCATATGAGTTATTGTGTGGCAGGTATTGCGGTATTAATCACCGCTACCCCGTGGCTATATAATGCCTTGCGTTATGCTGGCGCTGCTTATTTGCTATGGATAGGTATTAAAGCGTTATTAGCTAAAAGTAGTGCTACCACTTACATCAGCAAACAAACTCAGCCAATTAATGTCACCGCAAAGGCGGCATTTATGCAAGGGCTATTATGTAACTTACTAAATCCGAAAGCGACACTGTTTTTTCTGGCTATATTTACCCAACTACTCAATGCAGACTCAACTTTAATGGATAAATTGCTCGTCGCATTTATTATTTGGCTTGAAGCCTTACTTTGGTGGCCATTGGTTGTATTTATCTTTCAAACTCAAATCGTCCAGCGACGTTATTTCAAACTTCAATTTATTATTGATAAATTATTAGGTGTAATATTGATCTTACTAGGGGTTAAAGTCGCGTTGGGATTTTAGAGCATAAAAAGTGCTTTCCTCAATTTTTTCTACAAAAACCCCGTTCCGCATTTAAAGGTTTAATTGCTAAATTTTGTAAATATTATTAGAGCGTTAAGTCTTTAAAACATAATGTTACCCCTTTAAAAACGCCATTCAGCAATTTTTTTACTGTAAAAACCCCGTTCCTCAAAAATAAACCTATCGGAGTGAATTCAGCAGAATCTTGTCTTTTATCACTCCCGTCAATCAGCTTCTTTTTTAAGCTCTAGCAAAGTTATTTATCTTCTTTCTTCTCATCCCCCGTGACGCAAGCTACTGCAGCAGAAGTACCTAACCCTGTAATCAAACCGTGAACAGCAGTCGCGGCGAACTGGCGGGTGCTATTGCTCGTATTTTTGCCTTCCTTATCAGTTGGCACCGGTTCACTCGACCAATAGGCATAGTGCTGTTTAGCCTCATCCTTGTATCTTTGCATATTACCCCACTCAGCTAAAAATCCGGCACCAATTCGTCGCGAATAATGATAACTATTTGATGGATAAACAACACTTGGACAGTATATTTCTGAACATGCTGATGCGTTAGTTAATTCTCTAAGGCGCGGAAGACGATAACCTAAACCTAAACCTAGATTAAGACACCAAGATCCCTGTCTGGAAGCTGGCGCTGTTCTATTACCTCGGTTGACAAACCACTGTTTTAACACAAAACCATACTTCAACATGATATCATTATTGTGACTATCTTTACCTTTACCCACCAACTCAAATGTCTGAGGCAATGATGGAGCAATTATCTTCTTACCGGCCCAACCCGGATCATCTACACGCCATTGCTGCGGTGTAGCCACGGGACCATTTAAGGTGACCCGGACAAGACTAGGGTCTGAGCTATTTAAATAGGTCATAGTCGCTTTAATATCGCCCTTAGGAGAAACATCCTCCCATGTTAATTGCGTATCAATACTACCTAGCACCAAATCAAAATATAAACCATCTGCGCCAGTAGTAGGAAAATTCAGACCGTAAGATGACGGCTCAGATGACTGAACAAGAAACCCTAAGCCTGTGTCCCACATAGAAAAAGGACCAGCACGTTCGCCGTTATATTCTAACAGAGGTCTGGCAGAGCAAATATCCGCTGTTGGCTGTGGTTTAATATAATAAGTGACAGTACTTGCAGTAAAAGACGTACTTTTAGGTACGCCATAACGGGAGGATAAGATAACATCATCAGTTCTTAATATCACTCGATAAGGAGCTTTACAAATGGTAGGCACATTGTCACGAGTGACCGGACGGTCAAATTTATCAAGGATAGATAAATGCAACTTCCCTGTAACGGTAAAATCACCATCACCATCATCGTCATCCCAATAATTATAAGGCGTACCGATAAGGATACTCAATGGTATGGCATTAACATTAGTTGGCACCAACATATCAATATCGGCAAAGCTCTGACCGGCAACCGGCAGTAAAATAGCATGTGATGAGTTTGAGTTATTACTTGCTGGTGTTAATGTCGTACCATCAGAGAAGGATATCTTCATCAGTTCGTCTAAGTCTGTCGCGCGTGTTTGACCACCATCAAAAGTTAAATATGGCACATTACCGTGAATAACATTTGTAGTATAAGCGGTCAGCGCTTGACTATTAAATGAAAAGACCAAAGAGATAATAGGCAGTAAAGTTAAAAAAATCGACCAAGATAAACACAATCTTGATAACAATTTAAGGGATTGCTGAAAAAATAAACTACACGAAAAAACGAAACTTCGTTGGCTAAAACGAGACGAATTTAAATTAAACGTTGGGCAGGTTTGGTGTTTGGTGTTTGGTGTTGTAAATTATAACACATTTTGACATCCCTTGTCAAGTAATACACTGTTTTATTTCACTTTATTTCAGCTTGACTGACTAAATTATCACCGAATATTGCGGTTAAAATCATCTATAGAGTATAGTGCTCGAAAAAAATCTATGCAACTACATTTAATGATTTAATTGTTAAATTTTGTAAATATTATTAGAGCGTTAAGTCTTTAAAACATAGTGTTACCCCTTTAAAAACGCCATTCAGCAATTTTTTTACTGTAAAAACCCCGTTCCTCAAAAATAAACCTATCGGAGTGAATTCAGCAGAATCTTGTCTTTTATCACTCTCGCCAATCAGCTTCTTTTTTAAGCTCTAGTAAAGTTATTTATCTTCTTTCTTCTCATCCCCCACGACGCAAGCTGCACTAACAGGATATGTCTTACCAAGACCCTTGATTATACCAGTACTAGAGGTCGTGGCGAACTGGAGGGTGCTATTGCTCGTATTTTTGCCTTCCTTATCAGTTGGCACCGGTTCACTTGTCCAGTAGGGTGAGGCATATATGAAATTAGCCTTAGAGTAGCGATACAGATCACCCCACTCAGCAAAGAATCCGGCACCAATTCGTCGCGAATAATGATAACTATTTGATGGATAAACAACACTTGGACAGTATATTTCTGAACATGCTGATGCGTTAGTTAATTCCCTAAGGCGTGGAAGACGATAACCTAGATTAATACACCATGATGATTGTGCAGCAACTACACGATCTTTATCACCTCGATTGACAAACCACTGCTTTAACACAAAACCATATTTCAACACGATATCATCATTATCACTATCTTTACCCACCAACTCAAATGTTTGAGGCAATAATGGAACAATTACCTTCTTCTCACCTGCCACCTTATTCGGATTAACTGAATCCCATTGTTTTTTTGTAGCAACGGGGCCTTTTAAGGTGACCCGAACAATACTGGGGTCTGATTCGTCTAAATAGTCCATAGTTGCTTTAATCGTACCATTAGAAATAGATTTCCATGTCAATTTCTTATCAATACTACCTAACACTAAATCAAAATATAAACCATCTGCGCCAGTAGTAGGAAAATTTAGACCGTAAGATGACGGTTCGGATGACTGAACAAGAAAACCCAAACCTGGGTCCCACATAGAAAAAGGACCAGGATGACTACCGTCATCCAAAATAGGCCTAGCAGAGCAAATATCCGCCATTGGCTGTGGTTTAATATAATAAGTGACAGTACTTGCAGTAAAAGACGTACTTTTAGGTACGCCATAACGAGTGGATAAGATAACATCATCAGTTCTTAATATCACTCGATAAGGTGCTTTACAAACGGTCGGCACATTGTCACGAGTAACCGGACGGTCATATTTATCAAGGATAGATAAATGCAACTGCCCTGTAACAGTAAAATCACCATCGCCATCATCGTCATCCCAATAGTTATAAGGCGCGCCAATAAGGGTGCTTAATGGTATGGCATTAACATTAGTTGGCACTAACATATCAATATCGGCAAAGCTCTGACCGGCAACTGGCAGTAAAATAGCGTGTGATG
>NZ_JACFRE010000011.1:0-43078 GCF_016101085.1 Gilliamella sp. W8123 | reverse complement strand
GGCAAACATCCCTGTTTGCCATGCTAACCTCACTCAGTTGTCAGCACATTGCGAATGTCGCGCCACAAAATCGCTTTTTATCGCCGACTTCGTCAACGTCAACACCATTGCCTTGGCAGGGCAATGATTGTTTAATGTCCTAATGTTTTTTTTATCCTCAGCTTCAATAGCTAAGAACTAAGAAATAATAGCTAAGGATAGACACAGAGTCCGTATGGTTCGGTGAGATAGTCTCTCACCCTGGTAACCAAAAAACCATCAGGGATAACAGTCCAAAAAGCTCTTTTACTGTTATTATCAACCGGCTCCGACCTATCTTGCGTCCAATAGATGCTTACGAAATTGGTACCAATGTAATCGCCCATCCGCCCCCATTCCGTGAAAAATCCTGCACCAATGTGACGCATGTAATAATAAACACTATCTGACGAAGGCGTTGCCACTTCTAAATATTGACATTCAGCAACACCACTTACGCTCATACAAGACGCATTAGTTAAATCCTTGACCTTTACCTGACGGTATCTAATCTTATTACACCAAACCGCCATCGTATTCTCTCCACTAGGATAAGTACCACGATTAACAAACCACTGCTTTAACACAAATCCATATTTGAGCACCGCATTACCACTGCTATCACGACCGACTAACTCAAATGTCTGCGGTAAAGATGGTTTGTCAATTCTATCTGGATTTTCTGAGTACCATTGATTACGGTCTGTAACAGCAGGACCCGTTAGGGTGACTCGAACACTGGTACTTGTTGAATCGGTCATCGTCGCCGTAATACCACCATGAGAAACCGGCGCCCAAGATAAGGCCTGACTAACACCACCAATAAGTAAATCAAAATACAAATTATTAGCACCCGTAGTCGGGAAGTTTAAACCATAAGACGACGGTGTAACTGACTGTGGTAGAAAACCCTTTCTAGGGTTCCATATGTCAGCAGGACCAGCAAAATTAACCCACGTCCTACGGTTATAATCTCGGCTCCAGTCACCAAATATTAAATTAGGTTTAGCAAAACAAATCACTGGCGCTGCCTTAGGATTAATATAATAAGTGGCATTACCTGCACTAAAACGACTTTCATTAGGTACACCATAACGTGTTGTTAATGTACCGTTAGTATTAGATAAGGTTAGTTTATAAGGTGCTTTACCGTTACAAATATCAAGCACTTCATTACGGGCAACACGATTATTGTCTTTATCAACAATAGATAAATTTAAACTACCGGTAGCGGTGACACCATTAACTCCCTGACCATCGCCATCATCATCCCCCCAATAATTATAAGGTTCGCCAATAAGTGAACTTAATGCAATAGAATTAGTATTCGTTGGTACTAACATACCAATATCATTAAAACTCTGACCAGCAACAGGTAAAACGATAGGATTAGTTGAACTCGAATTATTGGTTGTCGGAGTAAATGTTCTTCCATCAGAAAGGGTTATCCCGAGTAGTGCTTCGGTATTTGTTACCCGGGTTCGACCACCATCAAAGGTTAAATAAGGTGCTGAGCCATAAATAATATTGGTCGTTTTAGTGGTTAATGCATAATTAGAAAAAGAGATAGATTGTAATACAACCATGGTTAATACCAAAACCATCGGCCGAGATAAACAGACTAAACCAAGAAATTTTGAAAAATTTTGCGAGAATTTCGGAAATTTTGGAAATTGCGGAAAGAATAAACTGCAGTGAAATAATAAACGATTTGAGCTTAACTTTAGAAAGGTGAAATTATAAGTTGGGCAGGTTGTGTGTTGTGTGTTGAAAATTATAATCCATATCAGATATCCTTGTCAATCCAATTTTATGATTTATTTAAAATTTTAAGCCTAATGGCATAAAATTTATCCATTCGTATAAATATGCTATAAAAGTATAGTGATTGCAAAAAACCATGCAACTTTTTTTGATGGTTTAATTGTTAACTTTTGTAAAGAAGAATACTGCTAGCCCGAAAACAGCATCGGTTATTTGCTGTTTATTAGAAATAATAGCCCCTTTATCCCTCTCTTAAAAAATCACCATTTTTAATATTAATAATTTGCAGATTAGTTTTTTGATTTTGACAATTCTATAATCGTTTTTAGAAGGTATTTTGCATTTCAAAAACCCCGTTCCTCAAAATTTTTTGGTTGTTTGAGTTTCGGACGTTTGTTGTTTTGCGGTTGTTTCTATACGGTGATTACGTCCGAGTTAAGAGGGTTGGCGCGAACCCTCTTTACAATCTCCCGCGGCGACCACGCAAGTGGTCACGATGTGACTACCTTCCGCCTTCGTTCGCTTTTAACGCACCGGCTGTGATTTGTTCCTGACAAAACACAGCCTTGGCAAACATCCCTGTTTGCCATGCTAACCTCACTCAGTTGTCAGCACGTTGCGAAAGTCGCTAAATTAAATACACCAAACTTATTTGCCAAAATAAACTCTTATGTTTATAGCGAACTAATTTTAGTTTTAAAACCAATTTCGGGGAAACTTGGGCGGGATTTTGGCTTTAAAAACCCCGTTCCGCAATTTTTTTGTGCTTTTGTTGAATTATGCTGATCATTTAGCTATCTATAGCTTATTTTAAATTTGCATGTAAAATGTGGTAATAATACGACTATAAATAATACAAGGAAATTAATTATGATGACAGGTAACTGTTTATGTGGCGAAATTGTATATCAGCTAAATAGTGATATTAAAGCGATTGTCTTTTGTCACTGTTCACGTTGTCGCAAACAAACTGGTTCAGCGTTTAATTCTGCCACACTCATTAACAAGGAAGATTTAACTTTTATCAAAGGGGAAGAAAATATAAAGGTTTTTTCTAGCTTAGGCGTCAACCGTCATTTTTGTGGTAATTGTGGTTCACATCTATTTTCTAGTCGCGATAATGATAATAGTAATTACCGATTACGTATTGGATTGATTAATGAGCCAATTAATGCTGAAAAGCGTATACACATTTATACTGGTTCAAAAGCCAATTGGGATACTATTTGTGATGGCGATTGTGAATATGAGGAAAATATACCATCTAAGCTGTGATAACTCATTTTTGATTTACGTTATTAGTGGATTTTAGTTTGTGATTAGATAATGATTAGACTAAAACCTAACATTCCATTTATCAAATTAGTGATCTTTCAGTTTTGCGTCTCGTTGCCAATAGCTTTTATGTGCAAAGCCAAGTAGATTATTGGTCATCTTAATTTCTTGTAATCGTAGTGACCAAATCGGCGCTTTCATGACTCTTGCAAAAGGAAAGGCGGAATAATAAAGCTTATAAGCATTGCTAGCTTTATTATCAATGAGTTGTTCAGCTATAGCGCTAAATTGAATACCTTGAATTTTGGTTATCGATTTTGGATTAACACTTATAGTACCGGCAACATTTGGATTGTGTAGCATTGCTTGTGCATGTTTGGTTTTTAATTCTGATAAGAAATATATACACCAGTTCTCTTTATCAAATACATAGAATGCATTACATGCCCATGGCTGGTTATTAGCTAATATCGCACATAAATTTACTACATGTTGTTGCTGGATAAATTGCGCGATTTTAGACTCGCTTTTTTTCATGATATTACTGTTTATTCAGGTTTTTGATTAAGATGCATATCTTCACCCCAGCGAGGTAAACAAGGTACATTAATATCAAACAGATCAAGCGCTCTAGCAACACTATGGGTAATAATATCATCCACACTTTCAATGTGTTGATATAACGCAGGAACTGGCGGAAAAATAATTCCTCCCATTAAAGTCACCGCTTCCATATTTTTAATATGACCTAAATGTAATGGCGCTTCTCGCGTCATTAAAACTAATCGGCGTCGCTCTTTCAATACCACATCTGCCGCTCGAGTAAGTAAATTATCTGATAAACTATTTGCTATAGCTGAAAGTGTTCGCATTGAACATGGTGCAACTAACATTCCCATGGTTTTAAATGAGCCACTCGCAATTGCAGCGCCAATATTATCGATCGCATATACAACATCTGCTAACGATTGCAATTGAGTTAATTGTGATTGCGAATGTTCATAATGACCGGTGATTTTTGCCGCTTTTGATACCACTAAATGAGTTTGAATATCCATTGGTTTTAATAGTTCTAAAGCTTTGATACCATAAGCAAAGCCTGTAGCACCACTTATGCCAATTACTATCCTTTTCGCAGCCATATTTATTCCTGTTATTTAATTGAATCTAAACGTTTGTTGATTAGTGTAGCTTAAAATAACATAGTCTAGATAACAATATTATAAATCGATGGGATGGTTAAAATATCTTTTCAGATAGAGAGAAGTGAATACCGCTAACCAAAATGTTAGCGGTATTTATGAATGACTTACTCTTTTGCCATAGGTTCTTCAACAACTTTGGTTTTTTGACTTCCTTGGATGGCTTTTATTTTAGCATCATAGTTTGATACGTCTTCTTTGTTTGACAATAGGCTATAAGTTAAAACAAATTCTGTGCTTTTTCCGGCTTCTAATTTACGTACGCGTTTTTGTTCACGTTCAATTGTAACTGGATAAGCAAAACTTGTTCCTGGTTCAATACCAGTCACATAACCTTGTTTAACTGTATCAGTATTTTTCCATAGTGTTAGCACAGGTAATTGTTGAGTATTAAAAGCAATCCCAACCCCTTTATCACTTGCATTGTTTGTCAACATAACTTGAGTTTGATTATTTGCATCTGAATAAGGGAAAATGTTATACACCATTTCATCAAAGTCTTTAGTTGGTCCTAGATAAGTTTGCCAATTTTTCAGACCAGTTGCAGCGTATTCATTGAAAGGTGAGATTTCTTTAACTGGAGCAACAAATTTAGCGCCTTGTTCTAAAATTGGCGTACCAAAATTACTGTGATAAATAATTTGATAATCACGATCATAATCGCTCAAATTAGTTAGGATATCATGTACGGTAAATTCTTTGCTACCAGGAACATGTTGGATAGCAACCCAAGTTTCAAAATTGCTCTTTTTGAAAGTATTTTCTTTAATTAGCCCTTTGATAGTAATCGTATAAGGAGCTTGATCTTCAACTTCAACATATAATTTCGATACAGGAGTATTTTGTGCACGACCATGAAGTGTATATATCATACCATCAGCTTGTACAGCGTGACCGGTCCATTCAAAGCCACAGCGAACCATCATTTCGTTAAAGCCATCTAGCCAACCAAGACCACCACGGCTTTCTAAATTCATATATTTAGGATTAACAACCTCTTTAACTGGTGAATCCCAACCTAAACGAATCCCATCTCCCTCAACTTTTACGATACCTAAACCACGTGTTGGACTTAAGCTAATCGTTAAGCCATCACTTTTAACAGTTAATAGTTCAGAACCTTCTTGTTTACCACCTTTGAGAATTAGATTTTGAACAGTAAAAGGAGGTGCATCAGGACTAACATCTTTGTTTGTAATATACCAATTGCCTTTTTGAAGGTTTTTTTCATCATCAGTGATTAAAAAATCTTTTGCACTGGCGGAATATGAAACTAAGCCGAGTAAAATAGCTAATGATGTATGTTTAATTTTCATGAGTTTAATTCCTTATAATAATTTAATATTTTTGCACATCATAATATGAGTATTATTTTCCGATAGTATAATATCTATAAAAATGCACAAGTAAATTTAATGATTTGGTCTTACTTGTCCTGCTTTCCAGTGTTTTCGACAAACAGAATGATACTCACTGTCACCAAGATGTATAGAATTTCCAAATTTGACTATTTGCCCATTTTCACCTTCTAAAAGGATCATGGTAGCTTTTTTACCACACCAACAAACAGTTTTAAGTTCTCTATAATTGTCAGCAATTTCTAATAAGGTTTTCGAACCTTCAAATAAATGCCCCATATAGTCTGTTTTTAATCCAAAAAACATCATAGGAACACCATATTCATCACAAACATCAGATAATTTCCAGATGGTATTAGATGATAAAAACTGACTTTCATCAATTAAAATACATGCGTAATTATTTTGTTTGATATGCTCAATTATGCCATCCACTGTGTTATCGTCAAGTTGTAATGCTTTTTTACGTAAGCCAAGTCGAGATACGATCTCAACAGCAGAATCTCGTGTATCGACCGAAGATTTAAGCAATAGTGTTTGCATATTATTACTTAAGTAATTATGGTCGATTTGCAGTAATTCGGTAGATTTTCCAGCGTTCATTACGCCATAAATATAATAAATTTTCGACAAAATCTGCGTCTCAACTAGTTAAATATTTATTTCCTATATTAGGAAATAAAAGGTAAGTTATTCTACTTACCTTTTGATTGATTAATACTATTTTGCTTTACCTTGGTTAGCTACCGCTGCTTGTTTAGCGGCGATTTCATCAGCATTACCTAAGTAATAGTGTTTAACAACTTTCATGTTGTCATCGAATTCATAAACCAATGGTACACCAGTTGGGATATTTAGATCGATAATATCATCATCACTGATGTTATCTAAATGTTTAACTAGCGCACGAAGTGAGTTACCGTGAGCTGCGATAATTACACGTTCACCTTTAGCAACACGTGGAGCTATAGTTGATTCCCAATAAGGAAGCACACGTTTAATCGTTAAAGCTAAACTTTCAGTTAAAGGTAATTCTGATTCAGGTAATTTGCTATAACGTGAATCATGACCAGGGAAACGCTCATCTGATTTTTCAAGTGCTGGAGGAGTAATTGCAAAACCACGACGCCATAATTTAACTTGCTCATCACCATATTTAGCAGCAGTTTCAGCTTTATTTAGACCTTGTAGCGCACCATAATGACGTTCATTTAATTTCCAGCTTTTTTCAACCGGTAACCATGCTTGATCAACTGCATCTAAAACGTGCCATAATGTGTGAATTGCACGTTTTAAAACAGAAGTATATGCATAATCAAATTCGAAACCTTCTTGTTTTAGTAATTGACCTGCTTCTGCAGCTTCTTTATTACCTTTGTCAGATAAATCAACATCAGTCCAACCACAAAAACGGTTTTCTTGATTCCAAACGCTTTCTCCGTGACGAATAAGAACTAATTTTTTTACTGCCATGAATATAACTCCTTAGTTACGTAAAATAAAATGGTTAAATCAATTTGGTTTGCACTAAAACACATGATTAATTAGTGTATTATTATTTATTAATTGGTTATAAGCCTCTATATCACTTTAAAATACTGATTAATTTGTTGATAAGTATTTTAATGGATCGACTGATTGTGCTTTATAACGAATTTCAAAATGTAATCTTACTGATGAAGTTCCTGTTGCTCCCATCGTTGCAATTTGTTCACCAGCACGAACATTTTGTTGTTCTTTAACTAAAATAGTTTGGTTATGTGCATACGCGGTTAAATAGTCATCGTTATGTTTTATAATAATTAAATTACCATAGCCCGGTAAGGCATTCCCTGAATAAACCACTCGACCGTTAGCAGCGGCAACGACTTTGGTACCTAAAGTACCTGAAATATCAATCCCTTTGCTAGCATTAGAAAATTTTTCAATGATTTTACCTTGTGCAGGCCATTGCCATACAATATTAGCTACGTTAGATGTGGTTGGTAACTTGGTTGGCTCTGTGGCTGTGGTATCAACAGGTTCAGTTACCGTTTCTGTAGTTTGAATCGTATTGGTTGGTTTATCTTTACCCGAGGTTGTGGTTGTAGTTGTTGTAACTGTGGTTACAACTGGTTTAGTTTTGGTAGTGGTATTAGTCGCTGAACCATAATTACCAGCTGCAACAACTTGCGCTGTAGAAGTGGTTTTTTTAGTTTCAACCACCGTTGTACCACCACTGACATCTAACACTTGACCAACATTTACCGCAAATGGTTCTTTAATGTTATTTTTAGCAGCCAAGGCACGATAATCATTACCCGTTACCCACGCAATATAAAAAAGTGTATCACCTCGTTTAACAGTATAGGTATCGCCTTGATAACCACCTTTAGGAATATCATTGTAGTTACGATTATAAACAATACGCTCATTAGAGGTAACCACACTTTGACTATCTCTATTGCTATTAGATGTTACTGTCGAGTGAGATGCTGGTGTTGATGATGAATAAATTTGTGACGAAGAACGTGAACCAGTAGAAATATTTGTCGGTGGTTTTGAATATACCGACGAGCTAGAACGACTGGAAGAGTCAGAAATATCTTCAATTTCAGCTGGATTAGTTTGTGTACATGCGGAGATCATCAAACTTAAACAACTTAATGTGAGAATTTTTTTCACAATAACACCTTTCATTAATTTATATTATTTTGTTATGCACATTTTATCGTTTTTACAACAAAAAGCTATTATATTAATTACTTGTAAAGTAAATCAATAAAATCACTGGTAAAAATGTACAATTCTTGAGTAAAAGCTATAAATTCATCTCATTTGATGGCTAATTATTCGCGGAATATACAAATAACTATCGTATTCTAACTAACCGCTTATACGACCGAATAAATATCATTCGCACAAAAACGCATTTCAGCCATATTTTTGGCCGATAATGATTAATACTAATTTCATGATAATGAGTATATACAATAAAACAAGGTTTGGTATAGTATATTTAATGCCTTACTACAAAATTTACAGTGATCAAAATAGAATGACTTTATATATTGTTGCAACACCCATTGGCAATTTAGATGATATTACCCTAAGAGCCATTAATACACTTAAAAGTGTTGATCTTATTGCGGCTGAAGATACTAGACACAGTGGACTACTATTACAACATTTAGGTATTAAAGCTAAACTTTTTGCTTTACACGATCACAATGAACAAGAAAAAGCACACGTTTTGATCGAAAAATTAAAATCCGGGTTATCAATTGCATTAATATCAGATGCAGGAACACCGCTGATAAATGATCCTGGTTATCACTTAGTCAAAGCCTGTCGAGAAAATAATATTAATGTCGTTCCCATCCCTGGTGCATGTGCGGCTATTGCCGCATTATCAGTAGCGGGATTACCTTCAGACAAATTCTGTTATGAGGGTTTTTTACCGGCAAAAACCAAAGCACGCCAAGATTATTTGTCTACTTTATGCGAAGAGAGTCGAACAATGATTTTTTATGAATCTACCCATCGACTTTTAGATACCTTAAAAGATATGCAGACGGTTTGGGGTAGCGATAAACATATTGTTCTGGCCAAAGAACTCACTAAAACATGGGAAACCATTGTCAGCTATCCGGTAAATGAATTAATTCGCTGGTTACAAGAAGATAGTACTCGTCAAAAAGGCGAATTTGTTCTAATCGTTGAAGGACATAGCAAAACTGATAATGCTATTGATGCCAAAGTAATGACTACCTTAAAATTATTAGTTAAAGAGTTACCATTAAAAAAAGCAGCAGCAATTACTGCAGAGATGTATGGAGTGAAGAAAAACCAATTGTATCAAATCGGCTTATCATTGGAAAATTAGTCAAGAAGTCAATTAATACTTAATTATAAAGATAGGAATAACAAATTTTCAGTTCCAAAACTTAACACGCTAGTTTTGTTGAATATTTTAGAACAGTATCAACATTAGCATAATTAGCCTAATTTAGTATATAATTGCCCCCTATTTTTAAGATTTTTATAACACAAGGTAATAAACAGTATGGGATTTAAATGTGGTATTGTCGGACTACCAAATGTAGGCAAATCAACGCTTTTTAATGCACTAACCAAAGCTGGAATAGAGGCTGCTAACTTTCCGTTTTGTACGATTGAACCAAACACAGGTGTAGTGCCAATGCCTGATCCGCGTTTAGATCAACTTGCGGAAATTGTTAAACCACAACGCACCTTACCAACCACAATGGAATTTGTTGATATTGCGGGGCTAGTTAAAGGTGCATCGAAAGGTGAAGGACTAGGTAATCAATTTTTAGCCAATATTCGTGAAACAGAAGCGATTGGCCACGTTGTTCGTTGTTTTGAAAATGAAAATATTGTGCACGTTGCAGGTAAAATCGATCCAGCTGAAGATATTGAAATCATTAATACTGAACTTGCGTTAGCTGATCTTGAGGCTTGTGAAAGAGCCATTACCCGTTTACAAAAACGTGCTAAAGGTGGCGATAAAGACGCCAAGTACGAACTGGAAATTTTAGCTAAGTGTTTACCTCATCTTGAACAAGGTAAAAAACTATTACTACTCGATTTTAGTAAAGAAGAATTAGATGCAATTAAATATCTAAGCTTTTTAACCCTAAAACCAACAATGTATATTGCTAATGTTAATGAAGATGGTTTTGAAAACAATCCATATTTAGAAAAAGTGAAAGCCATTGCTGAGCAAGAAAAAGCTGTCGTTGTACCTGTCTGTGCCGCAATTGAAGCTGAACTTGCGGAACTCGATGACGCTGATCGCGATGAATTTATGCAAGACCTTGGTTTAACTGAACCTGGCCTAAATAGAGTAATTCGTGCCGGTTATAGTTTACTTAATCTGCAAACTTATTTTACTGCTGGTGTTAAAGAAGTTCGGGCATGGACAATTTCTGTTGGAGATACTGCGCCGCAAGCTGCCGGTAAAATTCATACCGATTTTGAAAAAGGCTTTATTCGAGCACAAACCATTGCTTTTGATGACTTCATTAAATATGGTGGTGAACAAGGTGCTAAAGAAGCAGGAAAAATGCGCTCTGAAGGGAAAGATTATATCGTGCAAGATGGCGATATTATGAATTTCTTATTTAATGTTTAATCTTTGTTGATGCCGTGTATTGCGGCATCATTATCATATATTTATATAACTCAATAGATTATCTGCTCTCAATTAACTACTTGTCTAACACCACGGAAAATCGATTATAAGGAGCTTCATTTATGTTATTAACCTTTGAACAAGCCAAAAAAAATATACTTGAAGTTGCAACAAATAATCATAAACCGTTAATGGAAAAAGTTGCATTATTTGATGGCTTAGATCGAATCACTGCTGAACCGGTTATTTCGCCAATTAATGTACCTAGCTTTAATAATTCGGCGATGGATGGTTATGCGCTAAGATTATCTGATATCAATCAATCAAGGTTATTACCGTTAGCTGGAGTAATTTATGCAGGTGACGATATTTCATCACTAAATTGGCCTAAAGGTAGTTGCTTACGAATTATGACTGGTGCACCAGTTCCTAACGAAGCTAGTGCTGTTGTGATGCAAGAAGAGACAGAACAAACTGAATCAGGAATTAAATTTTTACAGCAAATAAAACCAGCTAGTAATATTCGTTATATAGGTGAAGATGCTAAACAAGGTGCAGTTATTGTCGAAAAAGGCACTCGGTTAACTATTCCGACTTTATCAAGTTTAGCAACACTTGGGATTGCAGAGTTAACTGTCTATCAAAAGTTAAAAGTTGCAATATTTTCCACCGGTAATGAATTAACTGAAATTGGTAGCCCATTGGCAAATAATAGTGCTATTTATGATAGTAACCGATTCACCCTCAAATTATTATTGAGCAAATTAAACTGTGAAATAATTGATTTAGGGATAATTGTCGATGATCCGAGCAAAATTAAGCAAACACTCGAAATCGCATCTAAACAGGCTGATTTAGTGATTAGTAGTGGTGGTGTTTCAGTCGGGGATGCTGATTATACTAAAATGGCACTAGAAGAACTGGGTAAAGTTAACTTCTGGAAAATTGCCATAAAACCCGGAAAACCGTTTGCCTTTGGCAATATAGGTAATGCGTTATTTTGCGGATTACCGGGTAATCCAGTTTCATCTCTTGTCACTTTTTATCAATTAGTTCAACCATTAATTTTAGCCCTTTCTGGACAAAATTTAACCGAAGCTGAGTTATCATTTAAAGTAAAAACAGCAACAAATCTGAAAAAAAGTATCGGTAGATTAGATTTTCAACGTGGTGTATTGCAAATTTCAACTAATGGTGAGTTGGAGGTTGTTTCAACTGGGCAACAAGGCTCCCATCTCACACAATCGTTTAATCATGCTAACTGCTTTATCTTGCTTGAAAAAGATAGAGGTAATGTTACCAAAGGTGAATGGGTAACTGTTGAACCGTTTAATACACTATTAAAATAGTGCAACTAATACCGCCCCAGCAGCTATCATGGCAACGCCTATAGCAGAAAGAAATGAAATTTTTTCGCCAAATATAATAGTTGCAAAAATTACCGCAAAAACGACACTAAGTTTATCAATTGGAGCGACTTGTGATACTTTACCTTCTTTTATTGCCATAAAGTAAAATAGCCACGATAACGCCCCAGCAACGCCACTCAATGCAATAATAAGCAGTGCTTTTTTATCATTAAAAAACGTATTGATTAAATTCAGTTTTCCTTGTACAACAACTACACCAACTAAAAATACTGCCATCACTATAGATCTAATTGCTGTCGCAGTATTAGCATCAAGATGTTGTAAACCAATTTTACCGAGAATTGCTACACAAGCCGCAGTAATCGCCGATAATAATGCATAAATAAGCCAAGCACTCATATAAGTTAATACCTATCGATTTGAAATAAATATTGTTGATTATTAGAATTTTTTTGACATTGCTCTGATTTATTCATTACTCCACGGCAATCTTCAAGAACTCCATGTGCTTGTGACCAATGATATTGTTTACCTTCATCATTTTTACCGCCACAAGCAGTTAAAGCTAAACTAAACGTTAGACAAGTTAATGCAATAATTACTGATTTCATCATATTTCCCTCGCAAATATCAAAATGTAGTTTAAATTATTATTGTTAATTATTTTAGTTCATTATTAAGCTGATTGATAGCTAAGCTATCACCTATTTTTAATATATGAAAAGATCTATCTCCCTTTAATGAGTTTAATAATGTTGGTGGCTCATCTAATGGTTCATCTGCCAATTCAAACGCTCCCCAATGAATTGCAATGGCTGACTGACAGTTTAATTCATCATAAAGTTGTAAAGCTTGTTGTGGATCTATATGCTGCGATTGCATAAACCAACGTGGTGCATAAGCACCAATCGGTATCAAAGCAAGATCTATCTGCTTAAATTTATCAGCTATTTTCTTTAAGCTTGCACAATAACCGGTATCCCCCATAAAGTAGACAGTTTTAGTCGATAGTGGTTTATCAATATCTGTCTGCATAACCCATCCACACCATAATGCTTTATTAACATCAAACGCTCCCCGATTACTCCAATGCTTTGCCGGTGTAGCGGTAAAGGTAATTCCATTAACATTAGTTGACTGCCACCAATCTAACTCAATAACTTGCTTGGCCCCCCATTTTAATAGTTTTCTTTTAAGTCCTAAGGGAACCAGAATAGTAAGTTGCGGATACCGCATGATAAGTTGGCGGATACTATTAAAATCAAGATGATCATAATGGCTATGAGAGATTACCACCACATTAATTGACGGTAATTTATCAATGGTAATTGCTGGTTTTGTTCGTCGTTTTGGTCCAATAAATTGCACCGGCGATACCCGGTTAGAAAAAACTGGATCGGTTAATATCCATTGTTCATTAAGCTTTATCAAGGTAGTAGAATGTCCGATCCACCAAACTCTATCACCGCTTAAGCTAATATCAATTGAGCTAAGCCAATTTTGGATGAATGCTTGATATCCGCCTTTCGGCGGTAACACTTTACGTTGCAGTCGCCAACGCAAAGCATCAGTTAATTTAATTGAAAAAGGTTCAGTATTATCAAAACCTTTCTTTTTATGATGTGACTGATCACATATTATTTTGTTCGCTTTACTCATTAAGGGATATCTAATTGTAGTTATTTGGCTCTGCGTTCTATTAGTACCGCAACGTTACCAGCATTAGCAATAGCATCAGGTTTTGACACTTTTATTTTTAACCATTGTACCGAAAATTTCTCAATGACTAACATTGCAACACGTTCAGCTACTGTTTCAATCAATTCAAATTTATTTTGTTCAATAAATGACGTTATTGATTGCGACACAACAAAATAGTCTAAACAAAATTTCACATCATCACTTTGTCCAGCAGGTTGATTATCCCATGCCATTTCGAGATCAAGAACTAACTTTTGTTTAATCGTTTTTTCCCAATCATAAACACCGATTGTGGTATAAACCGTTAGTGATTCAATGAATACTCTATCTTTAATTGATAAGGTCATATTCTATTCCAGATATAGATATTGTTTAAAATAGAGATTACCGAATCTTAATAAATTACGCTATAATTTATTGCAAATAATAGTAAATAATAGTTTATATGACGCGAATTTTTCAGCCTTACACAATCAATCAAAATAGTTTGATCACTTTAGATGATAATGCTTTCAATCACCTTATTCGAGTATTAAGAATGAAAACAGGGGAATCAATTACGCTTTTTGATGGTTCCAACCAAATTACGCCTGCCGTTATACATGAAGTTAATAAAAAAACGGTTATTGTAAAAACAGCAAACAGTGTATTAGATAATCGAGAATCACCATTAAACATTCATTTAGGGCAAGTGATTTCTCGGGGTGATAAAATGGAGTTTACTATTCAAAAATCGGTCGAATTAGGTGTTAATACCATTACCCCCCTACTTTCAGAACGTTGTGGCGTCAAACTCGATCAAGAAAGGCTTGAAAAGAAAGTTCAACAATGGCAAAAAATTGTTATTTCGGCTTGTGAACAGTGTGGACGAAATATTATCCCAAACATCAATCCAGTAATGAAATTAGAAACTTGGTGTGCAAATTTAACCGATAGTTTAAAACTTAACTTACACCCTAAAGCCGAACAAGGAATAAACCAATTACCGTGTGATAATAACAATATTAGTTTATTAATTGGACCGGAAGGTGGTCTATCTAATGAAGAAATTAGCATGACTCATCAATATCAGTTTACTGATATTTTGCTCGGACCGAGAGTATTACGGACTGAAACAGCGGCGTTAACTGTAATAACAGCGCTTCAAGTTCGTTTCGGTGATTTAGGTTAGTCACAAGAAATAAATAAGTTAATAAATGATTGCTTTGCTTATTAATCGGTAACGGGTATGATAGTTAAAAATTCGATTATTATTGCTAATACCTCTTTCTACCTTGATTTTATCTAAATTATTAAATAGGTAGAGCAGCAGCAAATCATCAACACCGAATTCAGTAAAATCAAATATAATCAGTAAGGAGTTACCATGATCAAACTTGGTATTGTTATGGACCCCATTAGCCATATCAAATTAAAAAAAGATACCAGTTTTGCGATGCTACTTGAAGCACAAAAACGCGGCTATCAACTTTATTATATGGAGATGAATGATCTGTTTTTACGCAATGGAGAAGCTAGTGCCACGACACGTACATTAACAGTTCATAACAATAGTGAACATTGGTTTGATTTTGGAGACGAACAGACTATAGCATTAAGTGAACTTGATGTAATATTAATGCGCAAAGATCCGCCTTTTGATACTGAATTTATCTATGCAACCTATATATTAGAGCGTGCGGAAGAGAAAGGCGTATTGGTAGTAAATAAACCTCAAAGTTTACGCGACTGTAACGAAAAATTATTTACGGCTTGGTTTGCTGACTTTACACCTGAAACCTTAGTTACTCGTCAAACATCACAAATCAAAGCTTTTCATCAACAATATCATGACATCATTTTAAAACCACTAGATGGCATGGGTGGTTCGTCAATTTTTCGCGTGAAACAAGATGATGCTAATGTTTCGGTGATTATAGAGACACTTACTGAACATAATACCCGTTATTGCATGGCACAAACATTTATTCCTGCAATCAAAGATGGCGATAAACGGGTGTTAGTTGTCGACGGGGTCCCCGTACCTTACTGCTTAGCACGAATCCCACAACAAGGGGAAACTCGAGGAAATTTAGCTGCTGGTGGACATGGTGAAGTTAGGCCATTAAGTGATAGTGATTGGCAAATCGCTAACAGTATCGGCCCTGTTTTGCAACAAAAAGGACTACTATTTGTAGGACTTGATATTATTGGTGACAAACTAACCGAAATTAACGTTACCAGCCCGACTTGCGTTCGAGAAATTGAAGCAGCTAACCCAGATTTATCAATCACAGGTTTATTAATGGATGCGATTGAATCAAGATTGAATATAAAGAGTTAAAAATGATTAGAGAATATCAAGCAAAAGATTTAGATGCCATAATGACAATTTGGCTGCAAGGTAATGAACAAGCACATAATTTTATCGATCCTGAGTTTTTTAAACAAAACTTTGACTTAGTGAAGATGTTGATCCCAATGTCAACAATATATGTTCAAGATATCAACGGCGTTGTTGTTGGTTTTATTGGCCTAACTGAAAACTATATCTCAGGTTTATATGTTGAAAAGAATTTTCGTCATCAAGGTACCGGATCAGCATTAGTTGAAAAAGCCAAACAGCGTCACAACGAATTAATGGTACATGTTTACAAACAAAATAGTGATGCAATTAACTTTTATTTATCACAAAATTTTGAAATTGTTGGTGAATCAATTAATGAAGAAACCAATCATCCTGAAATATTAATGCGCTGTAATGTTGAACATAAAGTCAAAATAGGTAAATGTGCATTATAAATTTAACGACAATGTGAGCATATGAATTTAAAAAATCATTTTATTATAGCCATGCCTACTGTTAATGACTCAATTTTTAGTCGTTCAGTAGTATATATTTGTGAACATAATCGTGATGGTGCAATGGGGATTATTATTAATAAACCCATAGTTGATCTCAACGTAGAAACGGTATTATCCCGTTTAGAAATAACTGCATCAAAAAGTTGTGCTGAACTTGAACACCCGGTGTTTTGTGGCGGCCCACTTGCTGAAGAGCAAGGATTTATTCTTCATACTCCTCATCAAGGGTTTGCTTCAAGTATACAAATCTCTGATGATATTATGATTACCACATCTCTCGATGCATTAAAATCTATTGGCTCACCAGAACAACCAAAAGATCTTTTCTTAGCGTTAGGTTATTCTAGTTGGCAATCATTACAACTTGAAAGTGAAGTAGCAAAAAATGATTGGTTAGTTACCGATGTTGATCCTGCAATTATCTTCGAGGTGGCTATTGAAGATCGTTGGCAGAAAGCAGCTGAATCATTGGGCATTAATATTAAAACAATTTCACCTCAAATGGGTACCGCATAAATTATGGCTACCATCATTGCATTTGATTTTGGTACAGCGAGCATCGGCGCAGCTATTGGTCAAGATATAACCAAGACTGCGAATCCACTTTGTTCATTCAAAGCTCGAGATGGCATTCCTAATTGGCAGTCAATAGAAAAAGTACTTAATGAATGGAAACCTGATTATTTAGTGGTAGGATTGCCACTAAATATGGATGGCACAGAGCAACCGTTAACCGCAAGAGCACGCAAATTTGCTAACCGTCTGCATGGAATGTTTGGCTATCAAGTTCATTTACAAGATGAACGATTATCAACCGTTGAAGCAAAATCACATATTTTTGCTTCACGTGGCTACCGAGCCCTTGAAAAAAGCCATGTTGATGCGACTTCGGCAATTATTATTTTAGAAAGTTGGTTCGAAAATAGAGAATCTTGATAATGAATAGATTATTTTAACAATAACTAGTCGCCAATAAATTTCATCCTTGCTAAAATAACAAGCAATTTTTTCTATTGAAAGGACTGCTCCCCGTGTCAAATAATAAATCTCTAAGCTATAAAGATGCTGGTGTTGATATCGATGCTGGCAATGAATTGGTTGATCGTATTAAATCTGTCGTTAAAGAGACCAAACGTCCTGAAGTTATGGGTGGACTTGGTGGTTTTGGTGCATTATGTGAAATTCCAGAAAAATATAAACAACCTATTTTAGTTTCAGGTACTGATGGTGTTGGCACTAAATTACGCCTTGCAATGGATTTAAATCGTCATGAATCAATAGGTATTGATTTGGTTGCCATGTGCGTTAATGATTTGATCGTTCAAGGAGCTGAGCCCTTATTTTTCCTCGACTATTATGCTACTGGCAAATTAAATGTCGATGTCGCCACAACAGTCGTTACTGGTATTGCCGAAGGTTGTAAACAATCTGGGTGTGCATTGGTTGGCGGTGAAACCGCAGAAATGCCAGGTATGTATCATGGTGATGATTATGACCTAGCGGGCTTTTGTGTCGGTGTAGTTGAAAAATCAGAAATGATTGATGGTAGTAAAGTTCAAGATGGTGATGCACTAATTGCCCTTGCATCAAGTGGTGCGCATTCAAATGGTTATTCATTAGTACGCAAAATTATCGAAGTAAGTGGTGTTAATCCAACGACAGAACAATTAGACGGAAAACCATTAGCAGATCACTTACTTGCGCCAACTAAAATTTATGTAAAATCAGTGCTTGATTTGATTTCGAAAATTGATGTTCATGCTATTGCACACATTACTGGTGGTGGTTTTTGGGAAAACATTCCACGAGTTTTACCTGATAATACTCAAGCTGTTATTGATGAATCTAGTTGGCAATGGCCGGCCATCTTTAATTGGTTACAACAAGCAGGTAATGTAAGCCGTCATGAAATGTACCGTACTTTCAATTGTGGAGTAGGTTTAATCATCGCTTTACCAAAACAGTTAGCTGAACAAGCCATTAATTTACTTAATGAGCATGGTGAAAAAGCTTGGTTACTTGGCGAAATAAAACACTCTTCATCAACTGAACGAGTTGTTATTCAGTAATATATACGATATCAATTTTTGTCTAGTAATAGTAACTAATCAGTCAATATTACTGGACAAAAAAATATTGATATAAAAATCTTCAAAAAAATTCCTTTTAGTATCAATCTGCAATATCTACCTTATGTTTTAATATGCAAATCCCCTGCCTTTTTTATTTTTACTAAAAACGTATAGTTAGCCAAAAATTTAACTTAAAAATAACTAAAAGCTATCTTAGTTTCTGGTACAATAAGCAAAATTATTATAACTAAGTAATGTCATAATACTCTAAGATACAAGGTTTTTTAATGATCATATCAGATGCTAATAGTGCGGTGTCATCTGTCGCATATCGTGCAAACGAAGTCATTGCTATTTATCCAATAACTCCAAGTTCATCTATGGCTGAACAAGCCAGCACGTGGGCGGAGTTCAATAAACCCAATGTTTTTGGTGATACACCGAAAGTTGTTGAAATGCAATCGGAAGCGGGAGCAATATCAACTGTACACGGTGCATTAATGACTGGGGCATTAGCAACATCATTTACTTCATCGCAAGGTCTGTTATTAATGATTCCTTCGCTATATAAAATAGCTGGGGAATTAACACCATTTGTATTACATGTTGCCGCCCGTACTGTTGCAACTCATGCCTTATCTATTTTTGGCGATCATTCTGATGTTATGTCAGTTAGGCAAACTGGTTTTGCCATGCTGTGTTCTAGCTCGGTACAAGAAGCCCAAGATTTAGCCTTAATCGCACAAATAGCGACACTCAATAGTAGAGTACCATTTATTCACTTTTTTGATGGTTTTAGAACTTCACACGAAGTAAATAAAATTTATCCAATCAGTGATGAACAGATTCGTAATTTGCTTCCCAATCAAGCTATTGATGCTTTTCGCCACCGCGCCTTAACGCCTGATAACCCAGTCATTCGTGGTACATCAGCTAATCCTGATACATATTTCCAGTGCCGTGAAGCAGTTAATCCATATTATGAGAATACTTTCAATCATGTTGCTGATGCTATGCAAGCCTTTGAAAAAGAGACAGGTAGGAAGTATCAACCTTTCGAATATTATGGCGCAAAAGATGCTGAACGTATCATTGTCATTATGGGCTCCGGCGTCAGCACCACGAAGGAAGTTGTCGATCATCTGATTAAAAATAACGAAAAAGTTGGCGTCGTTATCGTAAGATTATTCCGACCATTTTCAGCGACTCATCTACTTGACATAATTCCGCAAACTGTGAAAAAAATCGCCGTGCTAGATCGTACCAAAGAGCCCGGCGCACAAGCTGAACCTATTTACCTAGATGTAATGACAGCATTTGCAGAGAGTTTTTCGCGTGGCGAACGTAACCATTTACCACAAATTATTGGTGGCCGTTATGGTTTATCATCCAAAGAGTTCGATCCTCGCTGTGTGTTAGCCATTTTTAATGAACTAACAACAGAGAAACCTAAACCTCGCTTTACTGTGGGTATTTATGACGATATAACCGGCTTGTCACTACCATTACCAGAAAAATCCATTCCACAAAAATCAGCACTTGAAGCTCTATTTTATGGTTTAGGCAGTGATGGTACAGTTTCGGCGACCAAAAATAATATCAAAATCATTGGTGATAGTTCACCATTTTATGTACAAGGTTATTTCGTTTACGATTCGAAAAAAGCTGGTGGTTTAACCACTTCTCACCTTCGAGTTAACCTTGAACCAATAGATTCACCATATTTGATAACCAGTGCCCATTTTATCGGTTGTCATCAAGATCAGTTTATCGACAAATATCAAATAGTTGAAAGATTAAAAGATGATGGTATTTTCTTACTAAATACACCTTATAGTAAGGATGAAGTTTGGCATAGATTACCTAAAGAAGTGCAAATTCAACTAATTAAGAAAAGAGCACATTTTTATATAATTAATGCAGCTAAAATTGCTCGAGAATGTAATTTAGGGGCAAGAATTAATACGGTCATGCAGGCCGCTTTCTTCCATTTATCAGAAATATTTAAAAATGATTTTAGTATTTCACAACTAAAAGAAGTTATTGCCAAAAGTTACAGCAGTAAAGGACAAGATATTGTTGAAAATAACTGGAAAGCACTTGATTTAGCCATTGCATCTCTTGAGAAAATTCCATTAAGTTGTGTTGATGAAAGTAGTCCATCACGTCCGCCAGTTGTGCCAAGCAATGCTCCTGATTTTGTTAAAATGGTCACTGCAACTATGTTAGCTGGCTTAGGTGATAGTTTACCTGTTTCAGCTTTTCCTCCCGATGGAACATGGCCTGTTGGCACCACAAAATGGGAAAAACGTAATATTGCTGAAGAAATACCAATCTGGCAACCTGAACTTTGTACTCAATGTAACCATTGTGTGGTTGCTTGTCCGCATGCAGCCATTCGAGCAAAAGTTGTTGAACCAGATGATATGCTCAATGCACCTGAGTCACTAAGTTCACTTGAAGTAAAAGCTCGTGATATGAAAGGTCAACGTTATGTTTTACAAGTTGCGCCTGAAGATTGTACCGGATGTAATTTATGTGTTGAAGTTTGTCCTTCACGTGACCGTAATAACTTTGATATCAAAGCCATTAACATGCGTTCACGAATTGACAATCTAGAAACTCAGCGTGCTAATTATAATTATTTCACCGACCTTCCTGATCGGGAAATCAAAACACTAGAACGAATTGATGTACGTACATCACAACTATTAACACCGTTATTTGAATATTCTGGTGCTTGTGCTGGTTGTGGTGAAACACCATACATCAAACTACTAACCCAATTATATGGTGATCATCTCGCTATTGCTAATGCAACTGGTTGCTCGTCAATTTATGGTGGTAATTTACCATCATCCCCATATACAACCGATCGCAATGGCCGTGGACCAGCTTGGGCAAATTCACTATTTGAAGATAATGCCGAATTTGCACTTGGTTATCGTATTACTTATGATCAACATAAAAAACGAGCATTACGTTTGCTTGAACATGTTGCCGGTGAAGTTTCACCAGAGATTGTTATCAATTTACAATCACCAGATTTATCTATTGATGAAAAACGAACTCAAGTTAATTTATTACGTCAACAATTAGCGCATTTAACTTCAGCTGAAGCTAAAGAGTTAATGCAAGATGCTAATTATTTGATTGATAAATCAGTATGGGCTATTGGTGGTGATGGTTGGGCTTATGATATTGGCTTTGGTGGACTCGATCATGTAATGAGTTTAACCGAAAACGTTAACATCTTAGTGCTTGATACCCAATGCTACTCTAATACTGGCGGACAACAATCGAAAGCAACACCAATGGGTGCAGTTTCCAAATTTGCTGATTTAGGTAAACATAAAGCTCGTAAAGATCTTGGGGTCAGTGTAATGATGTATGGTCACGTTTATGTCGCCCAAGTTGCTTTAGGATCGCAATTGAACCAAACACTTAAAGCATTACAAGAAGCTGAAGCTTATAATGGCCCTTCTCTAGTTATTGCTTATAGCCCTTGTGAAGAACATGGTTACGATTTATCTAAATCTCATGAACAGATGAAAGATTTAGTTAAATCAGGTTTCTGGCCATTATATCGTTATGATCCGCGTCGTATGCAAGAAGGAAAACCAGGTTTAGTGTTAGACTCTAAAGCACCAAACAGTGAATCATTAACGGAAGTTTTACTTAAAGAGCAACGTTTCCGTCGTTTAGAAACACTCGAACCAGTTATTGCCAATACTTTACATGCGCAATCAACTAAAATGGTAAATTCTAAATATAAATTCTTGCAAATGCTGGCAACCTATTCTGATATTGAAACGCCAGCAGATAGTTAATCACAAAATAACTATCAGGTAAAAATAGCCTTAGTTATGAGATCTTAAGATCATTGTTAGTATATTCATTAATATTAGCAATGATCTTAAATATGGACATAATGTTGTGCAAACTCGAACTAAATTAGTGCTTTTTTCAATCTAGCTATTTAGTATTTACACATCATAAATTCACCAATCTTCAATTTTATCAATTTGATATCAGCTATTTCTATCTGTTTTTTTAAATTGGTATAAATTTTGCAATATTTTTATAAAAGCGGACTGAACTGTGAGGTGAATTATGGTAACAAATTTAAACATTAGTCGTAGAACATTATTGGGTTTCTCTACCGCTGCTATTGCGGGGTTATCTGTAAATCAATTGTTATCTAAAGCTTATGCTAGCGAGTTACAAAAAACGATTTCATTCTCACTGCCAGTGATGGATACCGCTGTTACACCTAGCCTAGATAATCCAGTTAGACTCAACTTTAATGAAAATGCCATAGGCATGTCGGGAACAGCCAAACAAGCAGCCATCGATGCAGTACCAAAAGCGAATCGATATGCAAAAGCTGAAATTCCATTATTGAGTAAAAGACTAGCACAATATCATAATGTTAGTGATGAACATATTTTATTAACAGCAGGATCATCTGAGGGTATTCGTAGTGCTATAGCTGCCCACATAAACCCTAACACTCAACTTGTTATTCCAGAGTTAACTTATGGTGATGGAGAACACTTCGCAAAAATCTTTAATTTGAAAGTAACTAAAGTTCCCTCTTTAGAAGATTGGCAAATTAATATTAACGGTTTACGTAAGGCGGTTGAAAATCATCAAGGATTTTCGATTGTTTATTTAGTAAATCCGAACAATCCAACATCTACGGTAATTGGTTATAAAGAAGTAGAATCATGGATAACAAGTAAGCCTAAAAATACATTATTTGTTATTGATGAAGCTTATGCTGAATTTGTCAATGACCCTGCTTTCCGTTCTGTCGATAGTTTAATTTTACAAGGTTATAGCAATATTATTTTACTAAAAACCTTTTCAAAAATTCATGCTATGGCCGGTTTGCGAGTCGGTTATATTGTTAGTTCCCCCGACAATATCAAAAATATTGGTCAATATGTAGCAGGTGAAAAGCTTAATTACTGTGGTGTTTGTGCCGCTCTTGCATCAATCGATGACAAGCAATTTTTAACCTACTCAAAGAAAGCAACTGATGTATCACGTAATATTATGGAGAAAGTATTATCAGAATTAGGATTACACTATCTTAAATCGGAAACAAACTTTATGTTTCATAAAAGCCCAATTGAGTTGGGACAATATCGTGAATTAATGAAGAAAAATTTTATATTGATAGGTCGTGATTTCAATCCAGCTACCAACTGGTGTCGTATATCGTTAGGGACACCTGGTGAAATGTTGTATGTTGCCAATATATTGTATGGTTTAAGGGAAAAATCACTGATATAAAATTGAAACAACTAAGGAAGGAATGCTAAAGACTCACTGTATAGTTCATATCAGTGAGTCTAAAATTTTACTTAACTTTAGTATCGATAACCCGACGAGTCATCCAATAATGTTTTTTCCAATAATCTTCTTTTAAATTAGAGAAAATAACACCTTTTGATGTTGAAGCGTGTAGGAATTTACCATCTGCATAGTAGATACCAACATGTAAACCGCTACGACTACGACCGGTTTTAAAGAATACTAAATCACCCGCTTTAGGAGTAGTAACTTTATAGCCTAGTTTAGCTTGTTCTACAGTACTTCTTGGCAAAGTTTTTGATAATCTATTTTTATAGAAATTCATAACTAAACCAGAACAATCACTACCAGCTAAGGTTGTACCACCATAACGATATGGCGTTTTTTTCCATTTTTTATAATGTTGATCGATTTTTGCCAAAATAACTGGATCTGATTTATTTACCGCTACTTGACCTTGACTACTACTACAACCAAACAATACAAACAGAGAAAAAATAATCGAAATTACTAAACATCGTTTTTTAACACTACCGCAATTGTTGCGCAACTTGGTTAATAACCGACTGTCTTTTTTTATCATTTCTTTTTGTTCCTTTATTTAAAGTCGACCAATGCGAATAACGTCTTGCTACCTTTAGACTTTTAGGTAACACACCTTTTTGCCACTCATTTTTATCTAGCTTAGATAATCTAATCGGGCTGGTGTTCGCATGGCTGCGATAATTTAAACTCTCTTTAAGTTGAACTAATCGTAAAGAAAGAAAACAAATAATCACATCATCAACGCTTAATTTACTATATCCAGAAAGCTGATAACGCATTCTAGAACCGTAATGCTTTGCAGTTTGCATCAAACTACCCACGGCTGCACCAATTAATGCAGCTGAACCAAAGGATAATCCACCAGTAGCTAAATCAATACTTGCTCCGATAGTTGCACCAGATACAAATCCTTTAGTCAAATGTATACCCATCAATTTCAACGCATCTAAATTAAACAAATCAGCGTTATATCTACCTTTAATTAAAGGTAGATTTTCTTCACTCTCTTGAGTTGAATCAAATTGATAGAGTTGCAATAAATCATTTATTACTTTTTGTTCACGTAGCCTAACTTTATTTTGCATATCAGTTACAGCTTGCTTATCATCTGATTTTGCCATTTTATAAAAAGCAGTCACATCAACCAATGCTTCGGCAATAAGCTTATTTGCTGTATGATTACGTGATTCACGAATCCTCGTTATATTATCTAACCAATTATCCAATATTTTTTTAGCTGATTCAATTAGTAAAGCTAAACTTTTGTATAATTTTTCTTCACCATCTATGGGTGGAAATACAGCGTCGAACCCAATGATAGCATGGATACCTATTATTGAAAGCAATCTTTTCCATTCCTTTTCATTCTGTTCTTTGGTTGAAGTAAAATTAAGGACAGCAAGAATAGGTTTATCACTATTCGCTAATATGGCTAATTCATCGTGATATTTAGGTAGCACAGGCTCTCGGACATCAATGACATAGATAGCTGCATCACAATTTAACACTTGTCTGATGACTTTTGCTTCTTGATTAAAAAGGTTTTCAGCCTCCGGACTTTGTAAAAAAGTCGTTAATTTATCGATACCATCTAGCTTAGAATTTGCTGGTAGAATTTGTGTTATATAATCATAAAGCGCCAAACTATCTTCAAAACCCGGAGTATCATAAAAAGTAATGTCGGTATTATTAGCCAAAGACAATTTAATCGATTCAACGTGTCTTGTGGTGCCCGGTTTATCTGAAACATCACCAAAATGACTATTGTGCGACAATGCTCGCAAAAGCGAAGTTTTGCCAAAATTTGCATGGCCAACTATTGCTAATTTCAATGAAGTAATCATATTAATTATCCTGCTCTAACCAATTAGGTTCGGCTAATGGTAAAGATAACGATTGCCAATTATGAAATTGCTTACCGTGATTAATAAACCATATCCGAGTTTGCTGGGATTTATTAATTAGCTGTTGAATGAAGTTTAATAATCCGCGATCAGGGGCGCGATCCGTATCGATGGCGATTAATAATTTTTTCGCCGGTTTTAATTGTAAATAGTCCAATATAGCAACCCGTTGTTCACGGGTATTGAGAAAGCCATAGAACGGAACTGTAGTTGTAGGTTTCCAACTTTCAACGATATCCACTGCCACCAAATAGATACCATGCCCTTCTTCAATTTGCGAAATCGGCAATTGCCATCTGCTTTCACCTAATTTATCTTCATCTTCTACGTTAGTGACTAATGGTTGTAATTGTTGCGCGAGGATTTGATAATCAGGATCATCTAAATTTAACTTAATTTTTCGACTGGTTACCATCCAGGTGACACCACAAAAAATCATCAGAAGTAAACGAACAGTTAAGCCATAAAAAATAAAAACGCCAAGTAACCATATCGCCCATGAAGAACGAATATCACCAGAACTTAATGCATGTTCACTCAGTTTAATCACATCATCTTTTGGAATAGAAAATCCAAACCAAGATGGCAAATAACCTAGATAATGAGTTAATTTAATAATTGAATCTGCACTTAATAAAGTTGTTTTCCATTCAAAACTATAATGTTGGGTAGCAAAAAGCACTAACAAAACAATTAAAGCGCTAGTTAAAATAACTGTCCAAAATAAATTAAGTACAAAGCCTAGTAACCAACGAATTCGATAGCCAAATAATGAAATAAAAGCAGGAACAAGTTGTTGCACAGTCTTTTTTTGGTAGAGTTTTTCCGCTATCCATAACCAACCGTGAATTAATAAACTACCACCAAAGCGAGAAAAAAATAACAATGAACAAAGCCAGACAATTAGCGTAATAAAATGAACACCCAATAAACTAAATAATGCCAAATATAAATTGATTGGATTTTGACTTAACGCTCCAAATGCCAACGAGCTACCGATAAAAAGTGATAAAAACAATAATAACAAAAATGACAGTTTAATTGAGCGCAACATTACTTTTTGTGCCAAATATAAACCATTTTGTTTAGATAATAAGGTGGCTCGCGTAACAATACGATTAACCAAAGAGGTTGGCATAGCTTTAACTTGCCGATTAATATCCTGATCAGCAAAGCATCCAGATTGTGACTCAATTAAATGAATAGTTTCAGTAAGCCATAAAGATTTTAGCTGTTCACGCATTTTTATTTAATTTTCACATTTAGGTTAGTCATAAAAGAAACGCGACATAAGTCGCGTTTAAGATAGATTGAGTCGTTTACTGGGTGATTTCACCAATTTTACTTAAAAGAGTTTGAATCCGTTGCTGCCAAATTTGTTGATCTTGTTTTAGTTTTTCATTTTCATCACGTAATGCTTTCATTTCATCAGAACTATCATTAATTAATTGCTCAAGTTCTTGATTACCTTGCTTTAATCTAGCAATCTCTTGTTGCAATGTATTAATGGTGTTAACAGTATGTTGAATTCTAGTTTCTAATTGATTCAATATTTCTAATGACATATTTTTCCTCAAGCTCAATTTATTTGGTGTATAATAAGTAGTATTATAACTAATTCATTCTGAAATCAACACCTTTTTAAATTTTAAGTTGGAGAAAAATATGCGAAAACCTCTCGTTATGGGTAACTGGAAACTCAATGGTAGTATCAGTATGGCAAAAGACTTGGTCGCAGGATTAAGAAATGAGCTATCAACAGACGCTAACTGTGGCATTGCAATTGCACCGCCTAGCGTTTATTTAGATTTTGTAGCACATCAATTAGGTGGCTCAAACATTCTTTTAGGTGCTCAAGATGTCGGTATTCATCTTTCTGGTGCTTATACTGGTGAAGTATCAGCAACAATGTTAAAAGAAATCGGCGTAACTCACGTCATTATTGGACATTCTGAACGTCGTACTTATCACAAAGAATCTGATGAATTTATTGCCCAAAAATTTGGTGTATTAAAAGAAGCAGGTCTAGTACCAGTACTTTGTATTGGTGAAACTGAAGCTGAAAACGAAGCTGGCCAAACTCAAGCAGTATGTGCTCGTCAAATTGATGCTGTTATTAATGCATTAGGTGTACAAGCATTTAATGGCGCGGTAATTGCTTATGAACCAGTTTGGGCAATCGGTACAGGTAAATCCGCAACTCCAGCACAAGCACAAGCTGTTCACAAATTTATCCGTGATCATATCGCAAAACAAGATGCAGCTGTAGCTGAACAAGTAATTATTCAATATGGTGGCTCAGTTAATGATAAAAATGCAGCTGAACTATTTACCCAACCAGATATTGATGGTGCTTTAGTTGGTGGAGCTTCATTAAAAGTCGATGCTTTTGCAGCAATCGTTAAAGCGGCAGAACAAGCTAAGAAATAAAACGTAAGACGCCTATTTTAGGCGTCTTTTTCTACTCAGTAGTACAATTGTAACTTATTTTTTACCCTTCTTTTCGTATCTAGATGGCCAAATTTGCTCAACAGGCACTTGTAAATATTCAGAGATAATACGTTCATATTTAGGACAATGTCGATATAGTGCATTACGTAAAGTATCAGCCTGTAAACCACTTGAACGAGAAAGCGCTCTTAAATTTCCGCCTCGGATTTTAATCTCACCTACAACTCTTGATGGTGTCCAGTCTTGATCTTGTTCTCTCATTATGAGATCCTCTATTGGTTAAATTTTTTGCTATTGTAAAGATTATCGGTATTACGCGACTAAAGCGATAACAAGTTACCCGCAAAGAATAGCATATAAAAAAACGAATTAAAATAATAAAAACAAAAAAATATCTAAAAATGGAATGAAAAACAATGGAAAATAAAGTAAAAAAACAGTCTGAACAAGAAAAAACACGAGCACTAACCAGTACGGGGGTAATAAATTTTAAAAATCGATTAACTATTGTTTTAGAAGGTCTTTCAGGTAACGCTTTTGCGAAAAAAGTAGGAATGTCAGAAGCAGTAATACGAGATTATTTATGTGGAAAGACCTATCCATCGCTAAATAGATTGGCAACCATAGCTCAGAAATGTGATATACCAATCGAGTGGCTTGCAACAGGAAAAGGAGAATGTCGTTTACTTCCAGAAAGCCAAGGTAAAGGTTCTATTGATATTCCATTTCATCATCTCAATGAAACAAATAGTGCATTTTCAGTTTTAGAAACAATCCCATTTGATATCACCTTAATCAAACATCACAGTTGTGAAGTTGATAATCTAATCGCTGTTTGGGCTAAGGGTGACAGTATGGAACCAACCATATCAAATCATGATATTCTTATTATCAATAAAGCTAACGCTAAACCTATTGATGGTTTTCTTTATGCGGTACAGTATGATGATCATATAAGTATCAAGCGTATTCAAAATCAAGGTGCTAACCTAGTTTTAATTTCAGATAACCCTAAATATCCAGCTATTGTGGTTGACAAAAAAGAACAACACGATTTTAAAATAATCGGCCATGTGGTCTATTTACTGAAAGATCTTAATTAAGATCACCATAATAATGCTATCTTTAAATTTAACTCCATTGATATTATCAATGGAGTTTGGAACTATAATTAATTTTTTTCTGCGAATAGATATAAACAGACAACTATTAATAAAAATTTGTTAGTCAAACCCTTATCCCTCTTTCGCATAGCCTTACACTTTTCATCATAATTATGCTAAAATTATCACAAAATTTTTGCCCATTGATTTAGTTATTATGCCAAATATAAACACTCGAAAAAAAGTCGTTGTCGGCATGTCTGGCGGCGTAGACTCTTCTGTTTCTGCTTATTTATTACAACAACAAGGTTACGATGTTGTTGGTTTATTTATGAAAAATTGGGAAGAAGATGACACAGAAGAATATTGTTCAGCAGCGATCGATTTAGCTGATGCGCAAGCAGTATGTGACAAATTAAACATCAAATTACACACAATCAATTTTGCTGCCGAATACTGGGATAACGTATTCGAACATTTTTTATCCGAATATAAGGCAGGCAGAACGCCTAATCCTGATATTTTATGCAATAAAGAGATCAAATTTAAAGCTTTTCTTGAATATGCAGCCGAAGATCTTGGCGCTGATTATATCGCTACTGGCCATTATGTTCGCAAGCGAGAAAATGGAAGTAAAGTCGAATTACTGCGCGGTATAGATAACAATAAAGACCAAAGTTATTTTTTATATACGCTGAGTGAAGATCAAATTAGACAAAGCTTATTTCCTGTTGGTGAACTAGAAAAACCACAAGTACGAAAAATCGCCGAAAAACTAGGCCTAGCAACCGCAGCTAAAAAAGACTCAACCGGGATCTGTTTTATTGGTGAACGAAAATTTAGTGACTTTTTAGCTCGTTACTTACCGGCACAATCAGGCGTGATTCGGACTGTAGACGGTGAAGTTATCGGCCAACATCAAGGGCTAATGTATCACACATTAGGACAACGTAAAGGACTTGGCATAGGTGGTCTAAAACAAGCCGATGATACGCCATGGTATGTTGTTGACAAAGACATAAAAAATAATGAATTAATTGTTGCCCAAGGTCATGATCATCCAGCTTTGTTTTCAGATGGATTAATTGCTCAACAACTACACTGGGTTGATCGTAAAGTTGTGACCAAACCTTTTCAATGCACAGTAAAAACGCGTTATCGTCAACAAGATATTGTTTGTAGTGTCACACCATTAGAACAAGATAAAATTCAAGTAATGTTTGAACAACCTGTTGCAGCAGTAACACCTGGACAATCAGCGGTATTCTATCAAGATGAAGTCTGCCTTGGTGGCGGTATTATTGAGGAACGAATTGTAAGCAGTAAGGAGCATTAAAATGAATAGTAAATATCATCATATTGCAATAGCCCTTGCCGGCGTAACACAATCTGCGTCACTTATTCCCCAACTTGCTAATACAGGGGTTTGTAACAATACGCTTTATCAAATAGCAATTAAAAGCATATTCAATACATCGCCAAAAACCACTGATGATGTTTATGATGGTATTACCAATATTAAAACAGGCCTAGAAACACTTATCTCACTACTATCATCCAATCAAAAGCAACAAGTTGAAATCATCCGTTATTTGTTTGGTGCATTAAGTGTCACCAGCAAACTTTTAAAAAATAATGATGCATTAGGTAAAATAGATCAACGTTTGCAACGGATATCTGGACTTTACTCAGATATGAATCAAGAGACAATCAGTAATCATGTTGATGATCTCTCTTATTCATTAGCGGGAATCTATTCGGATATTATCAGTCCTCTATCAACCAAAATCAAAGTAGTAGGTAAAGCGGAGTATTTACAAAATTCATTGGTGCAAGCCAAAGTTAGAGCTTCACTACTAGGTTGTGTTCGTTCTGCCATTTTATGGTATCAAGTTGGTGGTAGTCGCTGGCAAATTTTGCTGGGTCGTAAACGAATATGTAATGCAGCACAAGAATTATTAAAAGATATTAATCAACAAAGTTATTAAATTTAAAAAATAGCAACGGAGTAAAACCGATGGAATTATCTGCTCTTACCGCCCTATCACCAATTGATGGTCGTTATGGTGACAAAACAACAGAATTACGCACCATTTTTAGTGAATATGGTTTGTTAAAATATCGTGTGCAAGTTGAAGTTCGATGGCTACAAAAACTCTCTAATCAAGCAGATATTCTTGAAGTACCAACGCTAAGTGAACAAGCAACGAAGCACCTGAATGAAATTGTTGACAACTTTAATGAACAAGATGCGATACGCATCAAAACAATCGAAAGAACAACCAATCACGATGTTAAAGCTGTTGAGTATTTCTTAAAAGAAAAAGTTAACACTAACGAAGAACTGCAAGCTATTAATGAATTTATCCACTTTGCCTGCACATCAGAAGATATCAACAATCTATCTTATGCTTTAATGTTAAAAACAGCCAGAGACACAGTTCTTATCCCTTACTGGAACAAATTAATTGCAACCATCACCACGCAAGCTAAGACTTATCGTGACTTACCATTATTATCAAGAACACATGGACAACCAGCTACACCTTCCACCATCGGTAAAGAGTTTGCCAATGTAGTTTATCGACTAAAGAGACAACTCAAACAATTAGAGTCAATTGAAATTCTTGGTAAAATTAATGGCGCTACAGGTAATTATAATGCGCATATGGTTGCTTACCCACAAATCAATTGGCATAAATTTAGTGAAGAATTTGTAACTTCATTGGGATTACAATGGAACCCATATACCACCCAGATTGAACCACATGATTATATTGCTGAATATTTTGATTGCATTGCCCGTTTTAATACCATTATGATCGACTTTGATCGTGATGTTTGGGGGTATATCGCTCTAAATCATTTTAAACAGAAAACCGTTGCTGGTGAAATTGGTTCTTCAACTATGCCACATAAAGTAAACCCAATTGATTTTGAAAATTCAGAAGGCAACTTGGGCCTTGCTAATGCAATCATGAGTCATCTTGGTAGTAAATTACCTATTTCTCGTTGGCAACGAGATTTAACCGACTCAACGGTATTACGTAATCTTGGTGTAGGTATTGGTTATGCGATTATTGCTTATCAATCAACACTCAAAGGTCTAAATAAACTTGAAGTTAATCGAGAGTATCTACTTGATGAACTTAACCGCAATTGGGAAGTATTAGCAGAACCCATTCAAACCGTGATGCGTCGTTATGGTATCGAAAAACCATACGAAAAATTAAAAGAATTAACGCGAGGCAAGCGTGTCGACGCACAAGGAATGCAACAATTTATCGATTCGTTAGCGTTACCTGAACATGAAAAAGCTCGTTTAAAACAGCTAACCCCAGCAAATTACATTGGTTTTGCCATTAATTTTGTTGATGAACTATAGATGACATAATGAGTGTTGCAGCCTAAAGCTCAAATATAATGAGTTTTAGGTTAACCAATTTATGTTGAATGACTTATAACAACAAAAATAGTTAAAGTTCGGAAGATAGGGAGCATCATTGAAAATCCGCATCGCAACAAGAAAAAGTCCCTTAGCCCTTTGGCAAGCTAACTTTGTTAAACAACAATTAATGACAATCCACCAAGATTTAACTGTTGAACTAATCCCAATGGTAACTAAAGGTGATGTACTATTGGACAGTCCGCTATCGAAAATCGGCGGTAAAGGATTATTTGTCAAACAATTAGAACAAGCCATACTAGATAATGAAGCTGATATTGCCGTTCATTCTATTAAGGACATTCCAGCTCAATTTCCTACAGGATTAACGCTTGCCACAATCTGTCAACGTGATGATGTTCGTGATGCATTCATATCAAATCAATATCAATGTTTAGATGATTTACCTGATGGAGCTATCATTGGCACCTCAAGTTTAAGACGTCAATGTCAATTACGGGCTAAATATCCACATTTAATCATCAAAGATTTACGTGGTAATGTTGGTACCCGTTTAGCCAAATTGGATAACCAAGAATATGATGGCATTATTCTAGCTGCTGTCGGTTTAAAACGACTAGGATTACAAGAGCGAATCAAACAATACATTGATACTGACTTAATTTTACCTGCGGTAGGCCAAGGTGCCATTGGTATCGAAACTCGAATTAATGATGAAACAATTTTGCAATTACTTGCGCCACTTGATGATAAACATAGCCGAATATGTATTCAAGCTGAAAGAGCAATGAATCAGGCATTACAAGGCGGTTGCCAAGTGCCTATTGCCTGTCAAAGTCTTTTAACTAACAATTTATTAACCTTAAATGGTTTAGTTGGCAGTCTAGATGGTTCAACAATTATTAAAGTTAGCGTAACAGGCGCAGCTACAGAAGCCGAGAGCTTAGGCGAAAAATTGGCAGCAAAATTATTAGCTAAAGGCGCTGATAAAATATTAGCGGAACTAATTAACTAATGATTTATATTACTCGCCCTTCCCCCGAAGGGGATAATTTAACCCTATTATTAAATCAAGCCAATATACCAGCAAAACATCTACCTTTTTTTAATATCTTAGCTGGTCAAGATCTGGGGTATTTACAGCAACAATTGGATAACCTCAATTTAGGTGATATGGTTATTATTGTTTCACCACAAGTCACTTATATGATTGAACAACATCTACCTAATCTCAGGTTACCTAATCACCTTCGCTATTTTGCCATTGGCAAAAAATCTGCCGAATTATTTAGCCAACAAAATAGCGTTCATGTTGATTACCCAAATGAAGAAAATAGTGCCGGATTATTATCATTATTAAATCAACAATCCATAAGTGGTCATAATGCGTTAATTCTTTGTGGGGATAAAGGCGGTCAACAATTATCTCAGCAGCTAAAGTTACAAACAGTTAATGTGAAAACAATTGCATGTTATACTCGTCAAACTATTACTTATAAACCAAACATATTAGCCGAAAATATTACCCAACAGATCATATTAATTACGAGTGTTGATCACCTATTACAACTGGATATTTACTGCCAAAATAAACATAAACGTGATGCACAACTAATCGTAACCAGTGATAGAATTTTTGCAAAAGCTAAACAGTTAAATTGGCAAAAAGTTTTAAAAATTGTTAGTGCAAATAATCAATTTTTATTTAAAACAATGATAACTCTATGTCATAATGCCAAAAATATTTAAAAAATCTAAATGGGGTTAATTTATGTCAACAAAATATTATGGTGCCAATGCAACACTATCCAACATCAGCACCACTTCATTTAGTCAACCGCCAATACCTAATGCAAACAAAGAAGCGAAAACGACGATGAACGTAGATAAAAAAGAACCAATCAAAAAAACTTCTAGTACAAAAATCGAACAACCAACCAATTCATCGGTTACCAATTCATCGGTTAATAGTAGTAAATCCCACGCACCGGTATCAAAACTGTCAATACTTGCCATAGCATTAACAGTTTGCTTAAGTGGATTTGTTTATTTCCAAGGATATAAACAAATTGAAAATCAAAAACGAAAGATTTCCACCTTACAAACAGAGGTTGCAAACTTAAAGCAAAATACTAAAGCTAGCATAATTAATGATTTGCAAACTAATATTAATGATGCTGTTAATCAACAAAACCAACAATTTACATCTTTATCGCAACGTGTTGATCGCCAATTAAATGAAAACCAAAAGATTCAACAACAACTAACCATACAAATTAATGATGCAACAAAGTTAAACGAACAAAATTTGAATACGATTAATGAACGTTTATCTGCCCTATCCACACTTGATAATAATGTTTGGTTAATCTCACAGGCTAACTATTTAGTCCACCTTGCGGGTAGAAAAATTTGGAATGACCAAGATTATACCAGTGCCCGTTTATTATTGAAAAGTGCTGATGAAAGTTTGGCCAAAACCAATGATCCAAGTCTATTAGCCGCAAGACAAGCCATTAGCAAAGATATTAATGCCTTATCACAAATCAGTTTTATTGATGAAGATGGGATTATTATTAAGCTATTAGGTTTATCTGAATCATTAACCGACTTACCTTTAGTCGGTAATTATAAAGAAGCTGCACAGGCAGTTAACCAAAATGAAATTAAAACCGCAGATGAGGTTTCAACAAATAATAAACCGTCATCGAACTTAGCTGAAGATCAAGTTAGCTCATCAATAGATGATTGGTCAGACAATTTACTTGTCAATGCCGAAAAATTTATGGACAAATTTATCAAAATTGAAAAACTAGACGCAAAAGATAACCATTTTGCCACTTGTCTCGATAAGGCAGGTAATGATGAAAAGCAAATTGTCAGATGCCAAATTTTAAAAACACCTTTAAGTTTAGAACAGACCTTGTATCTTCGTGAAAATATTCGTTTCCGGTTATTAATTGCGGCGCAGGCAGTACCAAGACATCAAGAACTCATATATCAACGTGCTTTACATGATGCTTCAACTTGGATTAATGCTTATTTCGATGGTAATGCATCAGCAGTTAAATTGTTCTTAAATGATCTTGATAGTTTACAAAAACAATCGATTAGTAATCAAAACATCCCCGATAAACTCGATAGCGTTATTGAACTTGAAAAATTAATGCAAACTCGAGTCAAATCAGCATTAGGTAAATAGGAGAATAATAATGTTAAAAATACTCATTATTTTCTTAGTATTAGTCGGTGGATTTTTTCTTGGCCCTATTCTTGAAGGCAATCAAGGTTCAGCGATATTTGAAGTTGCTAAATATAGAATAAGTATGTCTTTTAACTCATTTGTCATACTACAATTGTTGGGATTGCTTGTCCTGTATTTAGTTTATGAAATAGGTAAAAAAGTCTTTAACTCAAAAACTGCTTTTGGTGAATGGTTAAGATTAAAATCACCGAAGAAATCAATTAAACGGGTTGAACAAGCACAATTTTACCTTTTACAAGGTGATTATCAACAAGCTGCAAAACTATTTATGAAAAGTGCCAAAGGTGCAAAAAGCTCTACTTTATCTTATTTACTTGCAGCTCAAGCACAAATTGATGCAGACCAATTAATCGCCGCCAATCAATCTTTAGCCGAAGCGGCAAAATGTTGCCAACCAAAAGAGTTATTTGCTTTTCAACTGGTACAAATTCGTTTACAACTCAAAAATCATGAATATAGTGCAGCTAAAATCACAATTGAAAAATTATTAAACGAAAAACCGCGTAATGTTGAAATATTGAGATTAGCCGATCAACTCTATTATGAAACGGAAGATTATCAATCCGTTATTGATTTATTACCAATCATGTATAAAACTAAAGCTTATCCAGATTCTCAACTCGATCAGTTTAGACAAGCAGCATATATTGGCCGTATCAAACAATTATCAACCAATAGTGATCCACTTGCTTTGATAAAATGGTGGAAACAACAACCAAAAGTTATTGTTAATAACCTAGCTAACCAAAAAGCAATGGCCAACTATTTAAATCAATTAGGTCAAACTGCCGAAGCGGAAAAGTTGAATAAAAGTATTCTAAAATTACAACAAAAAGAAAGAACCTAAAAAATATTAAATAGTAAAACAGGGCAATTGCCCTGTTTTTGTTTGAATAGACAATCTGTTTAGATAATAAAATAGCGAATTAATGCCATACTACTCATTCCAGCAATAACCACCCACATCAAGTTACGAGTCAAAACAGCAACACCAATAGTTGGCAGCGCAGCTAAGCAATATTCAAAATTAAAACTAGGAAATTCACCTTGTTTAACTATAAAAAGATTCTCGACAAACAGTGCGGTTAAGATACAAATAGGTACATAGGATAAAAAACGAATTACCACTTCAGGCAATTGCAATTTTCTGACTAATAAGAAAGGGATAACCCGAGGTAACCAAGTCACCAAACCACTACCCAAAATGATTAATAGACTATAAATACTCATGCTTTACGCTCCACAATAATCCCCATAAAGCAACCGGCAAAAGTACTAAGTAATATCGCCATCTCGGATGAGACAAAACGTAATAAAAAAATCAATATTACACTGACTGTCAAAATTACAATAACACGATTTAAAAGTGTTTTAGATTTATCAGCTGTTAGCTGTAAATAAAGTAAACCAATAAACATCGCCACTAAAGCATAATCTAATCCAAATTGTGCTGGATTGGGCAACCATTCACCAATCAATGCCCCAACTAAACATGATAGAATCCAAGCAGCATAAGCGGTTATATTTAGGCCATGCATCCAGGCTGGATTTACGGGTTGTTTATTAGCAATAGCATTCATGGCTACCGCAAAACTTTCATCAGTTAATAAACTACCAATACCAATATTATTCAATAATGAGAAACGACGAAATGCCGGCGCAGTCGCCATACTCATCAAAAAATGCCGCGAATTAACTAAAAACACCGTGAAAATAATCGCAGATATTGGCGTTGCTACCATCATTAAACCGGTGATGATAAATTGTGATGCGCCCGCATAAATAATAATTGCCATGAGTGTCACTTCTAATACCGATAAGTTAGACGCTTTACCCACAACACCAGCGGCAATACCTATTCCAATATAACCCAATAAAGTTGGAATACACGCTTGTACACCATCTTTAAATGTTAAAGACATTTTCCTTTCCTTAATGACATAAACTGCTATCTAATATATTTAATAATTGTAATAATGTTGCTTCAATTTCACTGCCGTATTATTCGTTATATCATTGATCGCTAATAATAAAATCTATATATAACAATAAGCCACATACAATAAGCAAATTTTGCTATAATAGCGCCTATCGACTGTTTGTGACAATAAAAATCACTCATTATCTTATTAAAAAACGGTAATATTATTTATGTATACGGGTACTTTATTCATTATCTCGGCACCAAGTGGTGCTGGTAAATCAAGTCTTATTCGTGCCTATTTAGCACAAAAAAACCACCATCCAGCAAAAGTTTCAATTTCTCATACGACAAGAAAACCAAGACCTGGTGAACAACAAGGTGAACATTACTATTTTGTTGATAATCAAGAGTTTGAATCATTAATTAAGCAAAATGCTTTCGTGGAATATGCCCATGTATTCGATCACTATTATGGAACATCTAAAGCCGAAATTGAGCAATCTCTATTGCAAGGTATTAATGTTTTTTTAGATATTGACTGGCAAGGTGCCGAACAAGTTAGACAACAAATGCCTGAATCAAAAAGTATTTTTATCTTACCGCCATCACTCAAAGAACTTGAAAATCGACTCATCAAACGTGGTCAAGATGATGCTCAGGTGATCAGCAAAAGAATGCATAAAGCTCAATCTGAAATCTCACATTACAATGAATATGATTATGTGATTATCAATGATGATTTTGATGAATCATTAACTGCATTAAATGCCATTATGACTAGTGCTAGTCTTGAACAAAGCAAACAAGCCATAGCCCATCACCAACTATTAACCGATCTATTGACGGCCAAATATTAACTAAATTTTAATAACCAATATCGCCGATCACTCGGCGATAGTAAAAATTAAAATAACTGAATTAATTGCCTAATGCTTTAGTCGCTTGGCTATTTTGAATTAACTCTATTTTATAACCATCGGGATCTTCAACAAAAGCAATAATCGTTTTACCACCTTTTACTGGGCCCGCTTCACGAGTAACTCGACCACCAGCTTGACGAACATCCTCACACATTTTAGCAACATCATCAACACCAATAGCAATATGACCAAAAGCAGTACCGTGATCATATTTTTCAGTTCCCCAATTATAAGTTAATTCAATTACTGAATTGGTTGATTCATCACCATAACCGACAAAAGCCAGTGAGTATTGATATTCCGGATTTTCACTAGTCCTAAGCAATGTCATTCCCATAACTCGAGTATAGAAATCAATTGATCGTTTTAAATCCCCGACTCGGATCATTGTATGTAATATACGCATTACTATATAGTTCCTTATTTCTATTAAAACATTTAGTTTGAGTTTAGCGATTTGTGATTAGACAGGCAAATTTTTATGTCGACAAAATAATCAATTAGCTGATAAGGATAAAATAGCAAATAAGATAATTACAATAAAAAGAAGCTTTCACTGATAACAAGTATAAGTGAAAGCAAATTTATATAAAACTAGCCAGCTTTAAATGATAAATTTAAAATAAATCTGAGATTATTTACCACTATATCTTGGTGCGGCGTTGATGCGTTTACCATTAGTAATTAATTTAACATTTTGACCAGCATAAAACTGTTTAACATCACCTTTTTGTACGATAACAAAGTTAGAACCATTTTCTGGTTTAATTTCTAATTCAACCGCATCGGCTTGACTAGATTTGTTTTCAATCGCATCGCCTAAAATTGCACCACCAATGGCACCTGTTGCTGTAGCTAAGATTCTACCGGTACCATCACCAATCGTATTACCTAAAACGCCACCAATTACAGCCCCACCTACAGTACCAGCTAAATTACCACTATTGTTACCATCAGAATTTGCTTGAATCTTAACTGCCCTTACCGATACAACTGTACCATAACTTACTTGTTGGACTTGTTTTGCTTGGTCTGCTGTATAAACATCGCCAGAATAGATATCACTATTACTACATCCAGATAAAATTGCTGCTAGAATAGTTAATGTGACGATTTTTTTCATAATTTATTCCTCATATAATTTGAGTATATTTTTATACCTTGTTTAGAATAATATTCTTTTTGAAAAACAACAATATCATTTTCATTATTTTATCATTAGATAATACAATTTTTGGCTAACTTGAGTTATACTCAGCTCAATTGTTAATCTAGCATACAATAAGTACATGAAACGGTTATTTTTTCCTTTACTATTATCAGTTATGATAACGGCCTGTCATGATGAAAATCAGCAAACGACGATAAAAAATGAAACCGTCACACATCAATCTAAACCAGATTGTTTACAAGACAGACCAACTAAAAGTTTAAATTTTGACACCATTCCAGTTAATGGTTGTCCAGTACAATAATTTAATAGGCAAAGTAACAGAATGAAAACTATCGAAATCGACGAAGAACTTTATCAATTTATTGCAGGTCAAACTAAACATATTGGTGAAGATGCATCAAGTATTTTGCGACGTTTATTAAACTTTAACCAACCTCAAATGACTAAAGCTGATCCTATATCAGCCAAAGAAAATCATTACCCTATTTTTAAGGATCTCCTTACTAGCGATGCATTCACGAATGAAAAATCGATCATAAGCCGTTTTTTATTACTACTTGGCGCGCTATATAACTACAACCCGGCACTATTTTCAATTGCAGCAACGTCACTACATGGCAGTAAACGGCAATACCTAGCTAAAGACAAACAATCCTTAGAAACTTCGGGAAAAAACACCAAACCAAGAGAAATTGTTGGTACCCCATATTGGGTAATTAGTAATACGAATACAGCGCGAAAACTATATATTATTGAATCGATTATGAGTGACATGGGTATTTCAGAAAGCATGATTAATCAAGTTATCCATGCCTTTTTACCGTAGACTATATAACAATTCACTAACATAATGATTATAAAAGTGAATATTAAAATAAAGTTATGAAAGAGGAGTAAAAAATGGCTAAGTCAAGCCGTGCGGGATTATTAGCTCAACCATCTGACCTAATTAATATCCAAACATTACAAAATAACTATTATCAAATTCAACCAGATGTTGATAATGCTAGCCAATTAGTTATTTTTGGTACATCAGGTCATCGTGGCAGCTCAAATAAAGCCACCTTCAACGAAGCACACATATTAGCAATTGCCCAAGCGGTAGCCGAGTATCGCAAAACAAACAATATCACTGGACCATGTTTTATTGGTCAAGATACTCATGCTTTATCTGAACTGGCATTAAAATCAGTGCTTGAAGTCTTTGTAGCTAATGAACAAACCGTGGTTATAGCACAAAATTGGGGGTACACGCCGACACCAGTAATATCGCATGCGATATTGACTTATAATCAGGATAAACAATCTCAATTAGCTGATGGTATTGTAATTACCCCTTCACATAATCCACCTGAAGATGGCGGTATAAAATACAATCCAACTAATGGTGGTCCTGCCGATACTGATATTACCAAACAAATCGAAAACCGTGCTAATGAACTGCTAAGAAACAACCTTAATGGTGTTAAACGTGTCAGCTTAGAAAAAGCGCTAAAATCAGACTTCGTACATACTAAAGAATATGAAACTGATTATGTCAACGATCTTGAAAATATTTTAGATCTATCATTAATCAAGTCATCATCGCTAAAAATTGGTGTTGATCCACTTGGCGGTGCATGTATTACCTATTGGCCTCGTATTGCTGAAAAGTACGGCATAAACCTTGAAATCGTCAATAATAAAATTGACCCAACATTTAGCTTTATGCATCTTGATCATGATCAAGTGATCCGTATGGACTGTTCAAGTCGCTGGGCGATGGCTGGTTTATTAAACCTTAAAGATAAATTTGATTTAGCTTTTGGTAACGATACTGATGCTGACCGTCACGGCATTGTTACACCGAAAGGATTAATGAACCCAAATGCTTACCTTTCAACTTGCGTAAACTATTTATTTCAAAATCGTCCACAGTGGCATCAAAATATCGCTATTGGTAAAACGCTAGTCACTAGCTCAATGATCGACCGTGTAGCTAATAGCTTAAACAAAAAATATCTTGAATATCCTGTCGGTTTTAAATGGTATGCTGATGGACTTTATCACGGTAAACTAGGTTTTGCTGGTGAAGAAAGCGCTGGCGGATCATTCTTAAGAACTAATGGCAAAGTTTGGGCAACGGATAAAGATGGTATCATCTTATGCCTATTAGCGGCTGAAATGACAGCAAAAACTGGCAAAAACCCACAAGAGCAATACCAAGCGCTTGAAGCTAAATTTGGTGTTTCTTATTATGGTCGAATTCAAGCACCGGCATCATTTACTGAAAAACAAAAATTAGCCAAACTCGATGCCAGCCAATTAACTACAAATAAACTAGCCGGTGAAGAAATTACCCAATGCCTAACTACTGCACCAGCGAATAACGCACCAATCGGTGGTTTAAAAGTTATCACGCAAAACGGTTGGTTTGCCGCTCGTCCGTCTGGTACTGAAGATGCCTATAAAATTTATGCCGAGAGCTTTATAAGTAACGAGCATTTAGCAACCTTACAACAAGAAGCACAACAAATTGTCGCTAAAGCGATAAAATAAAAAAGTAGATTAAACAATTAATCTATTGAATATAAAACCAGATGAATAATGCTCTAACTCATGGCACAATCATCTGGTTTTTCTTTCCCAAAAACCCCTCTCCGCAAAATTTTTTATTCGGTAAGTTTCGGACGTTTTCGGTTTTGCGATTATTTCTATATGACGATTACGTCCGAGTTAAGAGGGTTGCCGCCAACCCTCTTTACAATCTCCCGCGGCGACCACGCAAGTGGTCACGATGTGACTGCCTTCCGCCTTCGTTCGCTCTTAACGCACCGGCTGTGA
>NZ_JACFRE010000036.1:0-218 GCF_016101085.1 Gilliamella sp. W8123 | reverse complement strand
CGCTAAATTAAATACACCAAACTTATTTGCCAAAATAAACTCTTATGTTTATAGCGAGCTAATTTTAGTTTTAAAACCAATTTCGAAGAAGCTTTAGGGGATTTTTAGGCTTTAAAAACCCCGTTCCTCAATTTTTTTGGTTGTTTGAGTTTCGGACGTTTGTTGTTTTGTGGTTGTTTCTATACGGTGATTACGTCCGAGTTAAGAGGGTTGGCGCC
>NZ_JACFRE010000010.1:0-54480 GCF_016101085.1 Gilliamella sp. W8123 | reverse complement strand
GTTTGCCATGCTAACCTCACTCAGTTGTCAGCACGTTGCCAATGTCGCTAAATTAAATACACCAAACTTATTTGCCAAAATAAACGTTTATGTTTATAGCAAGCTAATTTTAGTTTTAAAACCAATTTCGGTGAATTGTGGATGGGATTTTGGCTTTAAAAACCCCGTTCCTCAATTTTTTTATAGCTCTTTTTTTACAGTAAATCACTTCAAAACACCATTAAACCTAACTTTAACGACTTAATTTTTTTATTGGCTATCGTTATTAATGATAATGTCTTCTTGTTTATAGACTTATTTCATGGCATGATTTAGCGCTTTATTGATCTAATAAAAAAATAGTTAGGCTTTTGCTGATACTAAAGTTAAATATTTAATCATAACTCTAGGGAAAATAAATTCATGAGTACAGGTACTATGAAGAAAAGTCATTCACAGTGGAGCTCTCGCATGGGATTTATGCTTGCAGCTGCTGGTTCTGCTGTGGGATTAGGTAATATATGGAAATTTCCATATATGGCAGGTGAAATGGGTGGTTCAGCATTTGTGCTCACCTACTTACTATTTATGTTTGTAATTGGCTTGCCTATTTTAGTTTTAGAATGGTTAATCGGCCGTCGCGGACAAAAAAATCCAATTCATACCATGGAAGATGTTGCAGCATCAGAAGGCCGCTCAAAATTATGGCGTTGGGTTGGCATTATTGGTGTACTTGGCTCGTTTTTGATTCTCTCGTTTTATAGTGTAATTGGTGGCTGGGCAACCGATTATATCTTTTTAGCTATTAATGGTACGTTTAATGGCGTAGATGGCAAAGCCACTGGTCAAATCTTTGATAGCTTCCTTGGCAATACCAATAGCTTATTAATCTGGCATACCGTATTTATGGCAGCTAATACCATTATTGTTGCAATGGGTGTTGGCGCTGGTTTAGAGCGTGCTTGTAAAGTAATGATGCCAGGTTTAGGGATTCTATTATTAATCTTAGTTGCTTATGCGGCAATTGTAAGTGGACCATCATTTGGCAAAGCATTTGATTTCTTATTCACACCAAACTGGTCTGCATTAAATGGAACAGCAATTTTAGCGGCTTTAGGGCATGCATTCTTTAGCTTGTCATTAGGTATGGGGATCATGATGGCTTATGGTTCATATCTTGGTAAAGATGTAAATTTACTATCAACAGCTCGCACTGTAGTTATTTTAGACGTTATTGTAGCCATGTTATCTGGCATGGCGATTTTCCCACTCGTATTTGCCAATGGTTTACAACCAGATGAAGGAGCGGGTCTTATTTTTGTTACTTTACCAATTGCCTTTGGTAATATGGCTGCCGGTTCGATTTTAGGTTGCTTATTCTTTATTTTTCTAACTTTTGCCGCATTAACTTCGTCAATTTCACTACTTGAACCAACAGTAGAGCTTTTAGAAGAAAAAACTCACATGGGCCGTAAAACGGCAACCGTAGTAAGTAGTGTGTTAATTTGGGCTTTAGGTATCGCTTGTATTTTATCATTCAATAAATGGGCGGATGTTAAACTATTTGATAAAGGTATTTTTGATCTACTTGATTATCTAACTAGTAAAATTATGTTACCTGTGACAGGATTAGGTACCGTTATCTTCGGTGCTTGGATGATGAATCAAAAAGTTATTCGTAAAGAACTTAACTTAAGCAACTTCTGGTTTGGTGTGTGGACAGTGTTAACTCGAGTCGTTATTCCAGTTGCCGTAGTTCTAATTTTAATTTGGGGATTTTTACCAAAAACTCGATAATTTAATTATCAACAGTAGCCCTGATAACTATCAGGGCTTTTTTTTGCATAATGAATTAAAAAATCAGCAATCAATTATTTATAACCATATTGTCTCTTGAAATTACTTTTTTCATTCCCATATTGCAATACAACAATTAATCAAATTATTATGTCAATATTAATCAATTAATATTAACGAGATAACATGTTATTTATCACTTGAAAGTGAGCGTTTTGTGGTTAATATTAATTGTATTTGCAAATATAGCTGAGGTATTAGTCAATGAGTAAGCAAGGAACTGAAACACGTGGATTTCAATCCGAAGTTAAACAAATTCTTCATTTAATGATTCACTCTTTATATTCTAATAAAGAGATTTTTTTAAGAGAATTAATTTCAAATGCTTCAGATGCAGCTGATAAGCTTCGTTTTAAAGCACTTGAAAATCCTGATTTATACGCTGGTGATGCCGAGCTTGGGGTTCGTATTTCAACCAACAAAGAAGCCGGCACCTTAACCATTGCCGATAATGGTATTGGTATGACTCGTGATGAAGTCATTGAGAATTTAGGAACAATTGCTAAATCAGGCACCAAAGCATTTTTAGAATCAATTGGTAGTGATCAAGCTAAAGATAGTCAACTTATTGGTCAATTCGGGGTTGGTTTTTACTCAGCATTTATTGTTGCTGATAATGTTACCGTGACAACTCGTGCGGCAACGGCCAAAGCCGATGAAGCTGTTATGTGGCAATCTGCTGGTGAAGGTGAATACACCATTTCTGATACTAACAAAGAAACACGTGGTACTGAAATCGTCCTACATTTAAAAGATGATGAAAAAGAGTTTTTAGATGATTGGCGCTTACGTTCAATTATTAGCAAATATTCAGATCACATCTCATTACCAGTTGAAGTACAAACTACTGATGAAGAAAGCAAAGAAGTTAAATGGGAAAAAGTTAATAAGGCGCAAGCACTTTGGACGCGTAGCAAATCAGAAGTAACTGATGAAGAATATAAAGAGTTTTATAAACATATTTCCCACGATTTTGCCGATCCACTAAGCTGGAGCCACAACCGTGTCGAAGGTAAACAAGAATATACTAGTTTGCTCTATATTCCATCTAAAGCACCATGGGATATGTGGAATCGTGATAATAAACACGGTTTAAAACTATATGTGCAACGTGTATTTATTATGGACGATGCTGAACAATTTATGCCGAATTATTTACGTTTTGTGAAAGGCCTAATTGATTCAAATGATTTACCATTGAATGTATCGCGCGAAATCTTACAAGATAACAAAGTCACGCAAAACCTACGTAATGCATGTACTAAGCGTGTTTTACAAATGCTTGATAAACTTGCTAAAGATGACAAAGAACAATATCAACAATTCTGGAGTGAATTTGGTCTGGTGTTAAAAGAAGGGACTGGTGAAGATTTTAGCAATCGTGAGTCGATTGCTAAGTTATTACGCTTTACTACCACTAACAGCGATAGCGAGGTACAGAGCGTATCATTAGATGATTACATCAGCCGTATGCAAGAAGGTCAAGAGAAGATCTACTTCATTACTGCCGATAGTTATGGCGCAGCCAAAAATAGTCCTCACCTTGAATTATTCCGTAAAAAAGGTATTGAGGTATTATTACTTTCTGATCGTATTGACGAATGGATGATGAGCAATTTAACTGAATTTGCAGGTAAACAGTTCCAATCTATCAGTAAATCTGACGAATCAATCGAGAAGTTAGCCGATCAAAATAGTGATGAACAAAAACAAGTTGAAAAAGAACTTGAGCCATTTATTGAGCGTGTGAAAAAAGTTTTAGCTGACAAAGTTAAAGAGGTTAAATTAACCCATCGTTTAACTGATACACCGGCAATTGTGACGACGGCTGCTGACGAGATGTCTACCCAAATGGCTAAATTATTTGCTGCAGCAGGACAGAAAGCACCAGAGATCAAATATACATTTGAGATTAATCCTGATCATCAATTAGTTAAACGCATCGCTAATACTCAAGATGAAACAACATTTAGTGACTGGGTTGAGTTATTGTTAGATCAAGCGCTTCTTGCTGAAAAAGGATCATTAAGTGATCCAAGCAAATTTATTCAGACTATGAATAAATTATTGGCTCAATAGTTAATTTTCTATTTCTAATATTCAACCCGACAAGGCTTGCCTGTCGGGTTGATTGCTATTTTTTACTGCAAAAGATCAATAAATTTTAAGCCAAATTTTGATACCTATCACACTTTTTCATTTTATTACTTTCTATTTTTGTTAAGCCAGACATAATAATTTAACCTTTAATTTAGACTGTAACAGATGAAAGTTCATAAAATATTAAATAATAATGTTGTGGTAACATTAGATGCAAAGGGAAATGAATTAATTGTTACTGGACGTGGGGTAGGATTTAAAAAAAGGGAAGGAGACAAAATTGACCCCCAACTTATTGAAAAGCAGTTTTCATTGAATAATCAAGAATTACTGCCAAAGTTTGCTGAGTTGCTTTCGGAAATACCTATCGAAATTCATACAACTTCAGATATCATTATCAATTATGCTAAGAAGCAGTTAGGTGGCAAATTACAAGATAGTATTTATATTTCTTTAACTGATCATATCTATTTTGCTATTGAAAGGCATAAGCAGGGATTTGATATTCCGAATAATTTTATTTGGGAAATAAAAAAATTCTATCCAAATGAATATCAAATTGGTTTACATGCTTTATCAGTGATTAAACAGCGCTTAGGCGTCGAACTGCCCGAAGACGAAGCAGGTTTTATTACCTTACATATAGTCAATGCTCAACTAAATGATACTATGCCGAATATCGTTAATATGACGAAGATCATGCGCGAAATTTTGAATATTGTTAAATACCATTTTAGATTTGAGTACGATGAAAACAGCCTTTCTTATCAACGATTTGTCACGCATTTAAAGTTTTTTGCTCATCGTATTTTGAGTCATGGCAAACCAGCGCAACAAGATACATCATTATATGAAATTATTCGGCATAAATATGAACAAGCCTATTTGTGTACAAAACAGATAGACTTACATTTAATCCAACAATATCAGCATCCATTATCCGATGATGAAAGTTTGTATTTGACTATTCATATTGAAAGATTAAGAGCCGAGCTAAAAAATAATAGTGTGATCGAAATCACAAAATAATTAACTAGTTGCAACAATATTATAAAATTTATGTTAATTTAATTAATACTAAAATTTTGGATTGTTATTGCATCAAATGTTTTTTTGATGCAAGCAAAACCTAAACTCTCAATGGAATGGGGGTTTAGGTTTTTTTTTGCGCTTAAATAAGGATAAGCTATGAAAAACAAACAACTTGCCGAAGTAATTATTGAGCATGTAGGTGGTAAGGATAACATTACCAGTCTAGTACATTGTGCAACTAGACTTAGATTTGCGTTGAAAGATGAATCAAAAGCAAACGCTGAATTTTTGAAAAAACAAGCGGGTATTATTACCGTTGTACAAAGTGGTGGACAATTCCAAGTCGTAATCGGTAACAACGTTGCAGATGTGTTTAATGACATCATGCAATTAACTAATCTTAGTGAAAAACCGACCAACGATGTTCCATCCGCTGCACCTAAAGGTATTGTATCAAAACTGATTGATTTAGTTTCAAGTATCTTTATCCCTGCGCTAGTTGTACTTGTTGCTGGTGGTATTTTTAAAGGAATAGTAGCAATACTACAGGTTATGGAACTTGTTCAAGCCGGCTCACCAACCCTTAACTTTTTAAATGCGATTGCAGACGCTCCATTCTATTATTTACCAATCATTCTAGGCTTTTCAGCGGTTAAAAAATTCGGTGGTAATCCTTATGTAGGTATGGCATTAGGTGGTGCATTGGTTCATCCTAGTGTGGTTGGCATGTTAGGTAATGCATTTGAATTACAGACAGAATTTTTTAGCATTCCAATTAAATTAATCCCTTACCCTTCTTCGGTTTTTCCGATAATTTTAGCTGCATGGTTTTATTCATTATTAGAACGCAATTTTAACAAGATTATGCATGATTCGTTCAAAAAGTTTATTGCTCCATTATTTGGTTTGATAATTACCGTACCATTAACCTTTGCTGTTATTGGTCCAGTTGTGTCATTCTTAAGTGATACAGTTGCTAATGGTATCATCTATGTTTATCAACTTAACTCTGTCATTGCTTCTATGATTTTAGCTGCTCTTTGGCAAGTGATGGTGGTATTTGGTATCCATTGGGGATTAGTACCATTTGCGATGAATAATATCTCGGTTTATCAAGAAGATTTTATGATCCCAATCTTATTCCCTGCAGTATTTGCTCAAGTTGGTGCGGTATTAGCGGTTATGTTACGCAGCAAAGATCCACAAGTTAAAACATTAGCAAGTTCATCGGTATTATCAGGAATTTTTGGGGTAACCGAACCGGCCATTTATGGTATTAACTTACCATTAAAACGTCCATTTATTATCGGCTGTATTTCAGCAATGATTGGTGGTGGTATTGTTGGTTATTATCATTCGGTTATCTATTCATTCAGCTTTATTAGTATCTTCTCATTTTTACAATTAATTCCACCTACAGGCATTAATGAAAAGTTTTATGCGGTAGTATTTGGTTCACTTATTTCATTTGCAGTAGCAACATTAGTTACTTATCTATTTGGTATCCCAAAAGATAAAAAACAAAATAATGGAAATGAAACAGAAAATTCTGATTCAAATAACAATAAAACTGATAGTGATGAACTTGTAAAAACAATCACTATTGCCAGCCCATTAACTGGTCAAATTATAGACTTAAAGGAAGTTAATGATGCTACTTTTGCGAGTGGTTTAATGGGTAAAGGTACTGCAATTATTCCAACTATTGGCGAAGCTGTCGCACCAGAAGATGGTGAAGTAGTGTCACTATTTAGAACGAAACATGCTATCGGTTTCCAAACTAAATCAGGTGCAGAAATACTTATCCACATTGGTGTTGATACAGTGAAGTTAGATGGCCAACATTTTGAAGCTCATGTAGAAAGTGGTCAAAAAGTGAAAAAAGGCGATCGCTTGGTAAGCTTTGATATTGAAGCAATAAAACAAGCCGGCTTTGAAGTCACTACACCAATCATTATCACTAACAGTGATGACTATATCGATGTGCAGTGCATATTTAATCAAGATAATATTCAACATGGTGACGCACTATTAGCGTTAAGTGCAAACAAGGAGTAAAAAATGGCTAATACTTTTCCTAATGATTTTTTATGGGGTGGCGCAATTGCTGCTAACCAAGTCGAAGGAGCATATAATGAAGATGGTAAAGGTCTTTCAACATCTGATTGTACTCCTAATGGTCTATTTGGCGATATAGTTGATCGTAATAATGTTGAAATTACTAGTATTAAAGATCGTGCTATCGACTTTTATCATCGCTATCCAGAAGATGTAGCCCTGTTTGCTGAAATGGGATTTAGTTGTTTAAGAACATCAATCGCATGGACACGTATTTTTCCTAATGGCGATGAAGAACAACCAAATGAAAAAGGTTTAGCATTTTACGATAAACTGTTTGACGAAATGTTAAAACATAACATTACGCCTTTAGTCACCTTATCACATTATGAAATGCCCTATTACCTAGTTACTCAATATGGTGGTTGGGGAAACCGTAAAGTGATTGAGTTTTTTACTCGCTATGCCAAAACTGTTTTCGAACGCTATAAAGATAAAGTGAAATACTGGTTAACGTTCAATGAAATTAATATGTCACTACATGAACCATTCACCGGTGTCGGTTTAGCTAGAAATAGCAGTAAAGCAGAAATCTATCAAGCTATTCACCACCAATTAGTAGCCAGTGGTCAGGCTGTTAAACTTTGTCATCAAATTATACCCGATGCAAAAATTGGTAATATGTTACTTGGTGCTATCGCTTACCCTCTTAGTCCAAAACCAGAAGATGTTTGGGCAACGCATTTAGAAAATCATGGTTGGTTGTTCTTTGGTGATGTGCAAGCACGTGGCTATTACCCAACTTATATGAATCGTTATTTTAAAGAAAACAATATTGAATTAACGATTACCGATCAAGACCGTGAAGATTTGAAAGAAACTATCGATTTTATCTCGTTTAGTTATTACATGAGTTGTTGTGGTACAGCTGACGACTCACTTCGCCAAAAAGGTAATATTCTTGATATGGTACCTAATCCACATCTCAAAGCGTCTGAATGGGGCTGGCAGATCGACCCAATCGGTATCCGTTACTTATTAAACTTGCTTTATGAACGTTTTCAAAAACCACTATTTATTGTTGAAAATGGCTTAGGTGCTAAAGATAAGCTTGAAGCAGATGGCACCATTAATGATGACTATCGAATTAATTATATGAATGATCATTTATTGCAAATTCGTGAAGCGATTAATGATGGTGTTGAAGTGATGGGATATACCAGTTGGGGGCCAATTGACCTAATTAGTGCATCTAAAGCAGAAGTAACTAAACGATATGGTTTTATCTATGTGGATTTAAACCAAGACGGCTCTGGTACGTTAAAACGCTATAAAAAGAAAAGTTTTTATTGGTATCAATCAGTCATTTCATCGAAAGGTGCTAATTTAAAATAATGATGATTCCGGTAGGTCCTCTGCCCTACCGGTAATTTTACTCATCATACTAATGACAATGCTATATGAGGCTAATGATGAAAAATAAAACAATTAAAGCAGTATTCCTTACTAGTGCACTATTATTAACAACGCTTGCTACTGGTTGTAGCAATAAAGCAAATAATGCCACAAGCAATAATAGTGATGATGCCATTAACATTTATTTTGCTCGACACGGTAAAACTTTATTTAATACCTATGATCTTGTACAAGGCTGGGCTGATTCACCATTGACTGACAAAGGTATTGAAGTTGCTCGTTATTTAGGTGAAGGTTTTAAACAGCAACACATTCAATTTGATGCTTATTACACCAGTGATGCCGGACGTCAGCGTGAAACAATGCAAGTTTTGTTACAACAAAAAGGGGTTAAAGATTACCAGATCCAAGAATTAAAGGGTTTACGTGAAGTTTTTTATGGTGGATTTGAAGGAGGAAGCAATGCCAAGATGGTATCTGCATCCATGAAATCTCTTGGTTTTAAATCTGTTGATAGCTTTTATAAAAGTTATGTGCAAGGACAAATTCCCGTGGCAACTCTAACTAATGCCATCGCTAAGAGTGATCCTAAACAGCAAGCGGAAAATTTTGACCAGGTTAAAGAGCGTACCCAAAATGCTCTACATAGCATTGTAAAAACAGCTCAGGATAAACATCAAAAAAATATTTTGGCTATTTCATCTGGTATGTCAATGCAAGCTATGATTTCTGATTTAACCGATAACCCAAATAAAAACAAACCATTGTCAAATGCTACTGTGGTTAAAATTGTGTATCAAAATGGTAAATATAGTGTAGTTGAAATTGGCAGTATGGACTATGTTAATCAAGGTAAATTATCACTAAATAAATAAACAACTGGAGGCAAACAAATAACCATAATCTGAATAAAATTAGATGATTAGTAATTAAATTAGTAAAATAGGATTGTTACTGCTTAGGCAGGCAAAACCTAAATATCAGCCCAACCGATAGGTTTGTGGGCGGTATTTAGGTTTTTTTTTGGGAAAATAAAGATAGGATATAACAATGAAAATAAAGTACCTTTCGCTAGCACTTCTTAATATTATGTGTTTTTCAGCTGTTGCGGCTGAAGCAAATTCGCTAAATACTGATAATAGTTTTTTCAAAGATAGCAAATTTGAATTTTCAACACGTAATCATTGGAAGTATTTAAAAGAAAATGCATCGCAACCCAAAGAAGTTCACAGTGCATGGGGACAAGCATTAACACTTAACTATAAATCAGGTTATTGGTTAGATATCTTGGGATTCGATGTTACTTATGACAATGTCATCAAACTTGGAGCCAGTGATTATTTTGCAACTCGTAACTTACTTTATAATGATGGTAAAAAAGCTGATAAACACAATGCACACGGTTTTAACAAATTTACACAACGTTATGCTAAAGTCAAATTTGGCAATAAAGATGTCAATTTTAATGGTAAAGCTGGTTGGCATAGTTTAAAAGACATGGGGGTAATTAGTTCATCGCAAAATTTAACCCGTAACAGTTATCTCGGTTATAGTGGAACATTTAAATACTCTAATTTGGCGTTATCGCTAGCTTATATTGATAGTGCTCTACCACGTGAATCGGCCAAAAAAGTGCATTTTTATAGTTTAGATAGAAAATCTGAAATTGATAATATCAAAACAGCTGAAATCGCCTATAAAGATAAAGTAATTAAACTTGACTACTCTTATGGTGTAGCAAAAGATTATATTAAACGTCATGCGATTGAGTTTTCTTATAAACCGATAGAAAAACTAACCGTTGGCTCACAAATCTATGGCAGTACTGCTCTTAAAAATCATGACAAAATGAAAGCCAATGTGCGTGATTTTGATGATTCAGCGTGGCATTATGCAGCCGATGTTGAATGGAAAGAAGCAGACTGGAGTGCCAAATTCGGTATCGCTTATACCGACGCCAATCGCAAAGGCGCTATCGGTTATTATGGCCGTCACATAGGTAAAAATAACCGTGGACGTTATAATGGTATGGCTGCGGCTGGTGCAGACTATATGCGTGACGGCGAAGTAGTTTTATCAAGCGTGTTAGGTTATGACTTCTTTAAAGATAATACCACTGGTTTATATCTAAACTATGGTGAATTTAACTATAAACACGAAACCCTAAAAAATGGTGAAATCAACGTGTTTAATATCTGGAAACCAACCAGTGGAACATTTAAAAATCTATCTATTTTGTCAAAATTTGGTTATGGTTGGTCTTATAAAACCATGAGCAGTAAAGACATTACCCCTAAATTGAGAGACGGCCATGCGCAACGTTCACCAACATTATCAGCAGAAACCGTTATTGATTATCGATTCAACTTGTTATAAAAGGACGAAACTATGAAAAAACTTATTAAACTTATTGGCTTAACCGCAATTCTTACCGCATCACTAGCACAAACTGTTGCTGCCGATGTGAATATCTATTTTACTCGTCATGGTAAAACTATGTTTAATAACGTGCATCGTGCACAAGGGTGGTCAGACACACCTCTTACTAAACCTGGTATTGAAGTTGCAGAGCAACTTGGCCGAGGTTTAAAAGATGTTGATTTTATTTCGGTATATTCAAGTGACTCTGGTCGGGCCAGACAAACAGCAAGAATCGTACTTGAATCTAAAGGTGAAACTAAATTAAACATTAATGAAATGGAAGGCCTGCGTGAAACTTGTTTTGGTGATTTTGAAGGTGATCTTGATCCAAACATGTGGAACCCAGCAGCACAACATCTAGGTTATGAGTCTGACAAAGCCCTAATGGCTGATTTAGCTAAAGGTAAAGTTACCCTTAAAAAAATGATGGATGCGATCAAAGCTGTTGAGAAATCAGGTCAAGCTGAAGACTATAATGCTGTTAAAACTCGTATGCAAGCATCATTAAAAGCTATTGCTAAATCTGCTCAAGAACAAGGTGGTGGTAATGTATTGGTGGTCTCTCACGGTATGGCTATTATGGCAATGGTTGAAGAGATGTTAGACAAACCAATCACGAGTGGACTTGGTAACGCTAGCGTAACCAAAATCCGTTATACCGATGATGGTAAATTTATCGTTGAATCATTAGGCGATATGAGCTATGTAGAAAAAGGCAAAGCTAGCAAATAATCTTTACAAAAAGACTCACTAACGTGAGTCTTTTTTTATTATTGTTGAGTCATATTGTATTCACTCTACTTTGTTTAATCACTTTACTTTCGATATTAATACATAAAAATAATAAGTTAGTTTACTCATACTCATTATTCGTAATAGTCTTATAATATTTTTATTAATCAATTTGTTAACAAAAATAATTTTAATAACTACTGAATTGAACAATCTAAAATAAACAACTATTTTTACTACTTAAATTACATTAACTGGTTATAATAAAGTATCGCTTAATCGGTAATATTAGGATTTTTCATGTTTTATATTAGCCACTATTCGTCACCAATGGGATTGATAACTTTAGCTAGCCAGAACAATAAATTAATTGGTGCTTGGATTGAAGGACAAAAATATTTTGGCCAAATTGTTAATTCTGTCAAACAAGAAAAATCTAATTTAGTAATATTTAATCAGACTAAAAAATGGTTAGACGACTATTTTCTAGGAAAAAAACCATCTATAAAGCAATTATCACTGGCTCCTCAAGGTAGCGCATTTAGGCATATGGTATGGGACATATTAGCGCAAATTCCTTACGGTGAAGTCATTACCTATGGCTATATCGCAAAACAAGTGGCATTGCAATGTAATAAGCCACATATGTCCAGTCAAGCCGTTGGTGGAGCGGTTGGTCACAATCCTTTATCAATTATTATTCCTTGCCATCGGGTTATTGGTGCCAATGGTAACTTAACTGGTTATGCCGGTGGAATTGATAAAAAGATCTGGTTGCTAGAACATGAACAAGTAGATATGCAGAAATTTTTTCTGCCTAAGAAAGGCTCTAAAGCTCAATAATAATGGTATTCTTGCGAATTAGAGATTTCAAAAAAAACAGATTCTCAACTTATTTAGTCTTTATGTCGCAGCTTAAATCCCACCATAATTAAACAGAGTCATAAATATTGGCATTATTAACGTTAATAAAAAACCTTGCACGATGGCTGGTGGTACAATACTTACCCCTGCACCTTTTTGCAGCATAGGTAAGGTAAAATCCATAGAAGTTGCGCCACATAAACCTAGTGCAGTAAGTTTATATCGTTTGATTAAGGTAGGAATTAAGATAATGGCACATAATTCTCGTAGAATGTCATTTAAGAAAGTAGCACTACCAATGATTGGACCATGAGCTTCGGTCATTAGTATTCCTGACAATGAATACCAACCAAATCCTGATGACATTGCCAGCCCCACTCGTACTGGTTGTGCCAATATCAAGGCGGCAATAATACCACCTAAAAAGGTACTTAGGATGACAATAATGGCCGTAGCAATACCCACTTTATTCAATAAAATCTGTTTTAACGAAATATTATTACTACGCAACTGAATACCAATAAGTAATAGTAAAAAGACTAAAACCACTTTGGTAATATCTTCACTATATTGCCAAATAAAAAGTGGAAAAAGTCCTGCAACAAATCCTACTATCAATGCAATACAGACCCGCAAAGATTCCAAGATCATTTTAAATCGTGATTGATAAGTTGCATCATTATGTGAAGTACGCCATGGTAAAAAAAGATCAACAATAGCTAAAAAAATAAAGTTACCGCCAAAAGTGCAGATAAAAATAATACCAGTATAAAATAAGATAATTTTTAAATTAGCGGCAAGATTATCTAAATGAGCTAGTTCGGTTCCCATTATAAATAATATAAAATAGACCATCCAGCTTAGGACTTGGTTTATTTTGGCGATCCATTTTTGCTCTTTAAATCTAATCAAATAACCTAGACATAACGGTACTAAAGCAATAAGAATACCAAAATACATATTTCATTCCTTAATTATCATTTTTATATTAAAAGTATTAGATAGATTTGGATCTTGATTAATATCGCTTGCAATATAATGCAAGCGATAGATTAAAAGATTATTTTAATAATGCTAATTGTGTTTCAATATTGTTCTTGAGCTCATCTAGTAATGCATAACGATTGCGATACTCAGAACGCTTTTTACTGGCAACCTCTTCAAGTGATTTGCGGTTAATCTGGTTTGGCAATATAAATAACGATCTTGAATCTTGCTTACCATCAATAGTTAACCAAAAATCATCATAGTCAGATAAGATTCTCTCTTGTCGGCTATTATAACGCCAGTTGTTGTAGACATGAGTTTTATTACCCACCGCTATAATCTGTTCAAGTTGAAAATAACCAGCAATAATTAACGCAGCCTCAACTGCCACACGTTTAGGAAAAAGCCCATAGCACTGTTTTGTTGCCTGTTGTACTCGGGTTCGAGCTTCATGATGCCCTGTTCCTTGTAAGCCGGAAATAAAAAGTGTCGACTTTTGTTGATATTGCGCGATAGTAAAAGTTAACGTCGCTAAATCAATGCCATCATTATCATAAAAATAGAGGCTGAGTTCCCCTTCCCGAGCATATTTATTACGTGCTTGAATCGCAATTTTTATATTGGCGTCATTTTTTGCCCTAATACTAGCCAATTCAAAGGGAGTATCTAAGTTATAGAAGGCTTTTGTCATGCTATCAGGACGATTAGCTAAAAAATCATAATGATAAGCTAATGCCTCGTACCGCTCTTGTTGACTCAAACAAGAAGCTAAATAAGGTCGTTGTAGTTTACATGGTAAATTAGTTTGGCATGATAAATAGTAACCAAGTAATTTGTATTGTCTTAATTTGTCTAATAATTTAAACGTAATAGGACTTAAAAATAGAGTTCGAAGAAAAAATTTATAACGATAAGTCGGTTTAAGCCATAATTCGTTAAGTGGTAATTTACCTGAACAAAGCCAGTTAAAAAGTTGCCATTTACTTTTAGGCTGGGACATATTCGTAATATTATTCATAAGCAGAAAAAAGTATTCGTATTAGTTAATATATAAAAGAGTTATATGTGGTTAAATTATAAATTATCAATTAGATATTTATGATTATTTTCAAATTTAAGGCACCATTTAACGTAAGAGCCTAAGAGTACAACACAACCCAAAGCAACGCAACCCTTATGGTGTTATGTCACCGCTTGAGTAATAAAAATAAGCAATAAAAAACGGTGAACTGAGTCACCGTTTTATTAAAAGGCATCGTTTATAAAAACGAATTATTGACCTTTAACTTCTTTTAAACCGTTAAATGGTGCTTTTGAACCTAAAGCTTCTTCAATACGGATTAATTGGTTGTATTTAGCAACACGATCAGAACGGCTCATTGAACCAGTTTTGATTTGACCAGCAGCTAAACCAACAGCTAAATCAGCGATAGTTGAATCTTCAGTTTCACCTGAACGGTGAGAGATAACCGCAGTATAACCCGCATCTTTCGCCATTTTAACAGCTGCGATAGATTCAGTTAAAGTACCGATTTGGTTAACTTTAACTAGGATTGAGTTAGCGATACCTTTCTCAATACCTTGTTTGAAGATTTTAGTGTTAGTTACAAATAGATCGTCACCAACTAATTGGATTTTGTTACCTAATGCTTTAGTTTGGTATGCCCAACCTTCCCAATCGCTTTCGTCTAAACCATCTTCGATAGATACGATTGGATATTGTTCAGTTAAACCTTCTAGATAGTGAGTAAATTCTTGAGCTGTGAACTCTTTATTACCTTCACCTTTTAATACGTATTTACCAGTTTCTTTGTTATAGAATTCAGAAGCTGCACAGTCCATCGCTAAAGTAATGTCTTTACCTAATACATAACCAGCTTTTTCAACTGCTTCTTTGATGCAAGCTAATGCTTCAGCATTTGAACCTAAGTTAGGAGCAAAACCACCTTCATCACCAACAGCTGTGTTCATGCCTTTAGCGTGAAGTACTTTTGCTAAATTGTGGAATACTTCAGAACCCATACGGATTGCTTCACGTACTGTTTTAGCACCAACTGGTTGAATCATAAATTCTTGTAAGTCGATGTTATTATCAGCATGTTCACCACCATTGATGATGTTCATCATTGGTAATGGCATAGAGTATTGACCTGGAGTACCATTAAGATCAGCGATATGTTGATAAAGTGGTACACCTTTAGCTGCTGCTGCTGCTTTAGCTGTCGCTAAAGATACAGCAAGAATTGAGTTAGCACCTAAGTTTGATTTGAAATCAGTACCGTCTAAGTCAAGCATTACTTGGTCGATAGCTGCTTGATCTAACGCATCTTTACCAACAACTGCTTTAGCAATTGGGCCATTTACGTTTTCAACAGCTTTAAGTACGCCCTTACCTAAAAAGCGAGATTTGTCACCATCACGAAGTTCTAATGCTTCACGTGAACCTGTTGATGCTCCTGATGGAACGATAGCAAGACCAACGAAACCACCTTCTAAATGAACTTCAGCTTCAACAGTTGGGTTACCACGAGAGTCGATGACTTCACGACCATGTACTTTAACGATTTTTGCCATGTTATTTTCCTCTATATGACAGATATGTAACTATAATGTAAATATAAACTATTTTTACTGCTGATCTTGATGATCTTTGGCAGCTTTAATAAAACTACTAAATAATGGATGTCCATCACGTGGTGTTGAAGTGAATTCCGGATGGAATTGACACGCAACAAACCATGGATGATCAGGAATTTCAATAATTTCTACTAGTTTTTTATCAGTTGATAATCCTGTTACTTTTAATCCAGCTTTAACCACTTCTGGTAATAAATTGTTGTTTACTTCATAACGATGGCGATGACGTTCGGTAATCGATTCTTTTTTGTACATACCTGCAACTAATGAATCAGGCTCTAAATGACAAATTTGAGAACCTAAACGCATAGTACCACCAAGATCACTATCTTCACTGCGTTGAACCACTTTTCCTGATTCATCGCTCCATTCAGTAATTAATGCAATTACTGGATTTGCGCAATCTTTAACAAACTCTGTTGAATTAGCATCTTTTATGCCAGCAACATTACGAGCATATTCAATTAATGCCACCTGTAGACCAAGACAAATACCTAGGTAAGGGATCTTGTTTTCACGAGCATAACGTGCCGCCATAATTTTGCCTTCAACGCCACGATAGCCAAAGCCACCTGGGATTAATATTGCGTCTAAACCTTGTAATATTTCGCTGCCGCGAGATTCAAGATCTTCTGAATCAATGTAACGGATGTGAACGGTTAAACGATTTTTTAAACCACCGTGTTTTAGTGCTTCATTCACTGATTTATAAGCATCTGGTAAAGCAATATATTTACCAACCATACCGATAGTTACTTCACCAACTGGATTAGCTTCTTCGTAAATCACTTGTTCCCATTCAGATAGATCCGCTTCTTTGCATTCAAGATGGAAGCGATTGCACACAAAAGTATCTAAATTTTGTGATTTTAATAATGCAGGGATTTTGTAAATCGAATCAACATCTTTAAGTGAAATTACCGCACGTTCAGGCACATTACAAAATAGCGCAATTTTAGCTCTTTCGTTAGCTGGAATAGCCCGATCTGAACGACAAATTAATACGTCAGGTTGAATACCAATTGATAATAACTCTTTCACTGAGTGCTGTGTTGGTTTAGTTTTTACTTCACCAGATGAGGCAAGGTAAGGCACTAATGTTAAGTGCATAAATAATGTGTGTTCACGACCAACATCTACCGCTAGTTGACGAATTGCCTCTAAAAATGGTAGTGATTCGATATCACCAACTGTGCCACCTACTTCAACGATAGCAACATCATAACCTTTTGCACCATCAATAACTCGATCTTTGATGGCATTAGTGATATGAGGAATAACTTGGACTGTCGCGCCTAAATAATCTCCACGACGTTCTTTGCGTAAAACGTCAGAATAAATACGTCCAGTTGTAAAGTTGTTTTTTCGGCTCATTTTAGTGCGGATAAAACGCTCATAATGCCCCAAATCAAGATCGGTTTCGGCACCGTCTTCAGTCACAAAAACTTCACCATGTTGAATTGGGCTCATTGTTCCCGGATCGACGTTGATATAGGGATCAAGTTTTAGCATGGTGACTTTTAAATTGCGGGCTTCTAAAATTGCAGCTAGAGATGCTGCGGCAATGCCTTTACCTAAAGAAGAAACGACACCGCCTGTTACAAAAATATAATTCGTGACCATTAATACCAGACCATTATTAATTTAATTGAACAATATCACATAAGTTTAAACCATAAAAACTAATGCAATATATGATGAATCAGACGGGAAAATAGTATAACAGAATATGGCTTAGCTCACAATTGAATAATTATGTTTAATCGATAAGTTACTCACTTTGCTTAATGAAATAAGATCTATTATTTAGATAATCCGTCTAATATTAATTCCAATATAGTTAATATTTTTTTGATATCTTTTTCAGTAGAACGTTTTATTGGCGATTAACGATATAATTTAAATTACTTAGCGAATTTCCCCTTAAATTCGATAAACTCTTTAAGGTTATCGATATTTTTAATTTCTAATTTACCTGCAACTTTATGTACGATATCTAAGTTAATTAACTCATTAACAGCACGACGATAAACACGGTCAGTAGTACCAAAACGTTCTGCTTCTAAATAGTTTTTTTGAAAATTATTAACCGGGTGAATATTAAGGTGATGTTGATACATATCAAAAGCAATGTTGTAACAAATTGAATATAATGTTCTTTTTAAGAAGATATCTAAGGTTTCTTGATAATCAAAGGCGATAGCACTAGCGAAAAACAGTGCTAATTTAGGATGTTCAAGTAATGATTGATATAATTTATCAATACTAACGACAGCGATAGTTAATGCTTCTTCGGCGATAATATCAAATTGACATAAATAGTTGGTGAAGAACTCCATTTCGCCAAATATATGCTCATCGCAATCTACCGTACCTATATGAAATCGACGTCCATTATTGGCCTGATAACGTATTGAAATCGTACCATTATAAACAACAATTAAATTATCGACTTTACATCCTTGACGAAAAAGCGTAGTTTTTTCATCTACGATTTTTTTTTCAACAATACATTGCTCAATAATTGAAGCAAACAACTTATTATTATCTTGCCAATAATGACTAAAACGACCTTTATTTAATGATTTTAATTGCATATCACTCACACATTAATATTCGATAACGTATAGATACTTAATGATCTACAGCGTTATCTTTTTCTAATTTGGTACAATTATTTTCAATAATAATAAAAGATATGCCATTTCAATCTAATCTATTATTTTTAATTATTGACCCTTTTCTTTAAAAGAATTGAAATCACCAACATAACAATAATAACAGCATAAAGTATAGGTATCGCATTCATGATAATTTGAATACCCAAATAGTTATATAATTTCGAGCTTATAGCTGGACTAAACATAGCCCCAGCACTACCACTAATTAAAATGAATGAAACATTTTTACTTGATGCTTTTTTTACAAAGGTCACGCCATAAGCCACAAAAGCGTTATATAAAGCAGAGCATACAAATCCATATCCATAAGTATAGTAACCAATATAATCAATATGTTCAGTATTGACGATCATCAGTGTCATTATGAAGGCTAATAAAATGATAGAAATAAAAAAGTGCTCAATTTTAACTCGCGTTACAATCGCCGTCGAAACTAATGCTCCGATTAAGGCTGCTGTCCAGTATTGAGTAATAATGTTGCCTGCATCTTCAAACGAAATTAAAAATTTTTGGCTAACAAATAGAGGAGCCCAAGTTAAAAACGTATATAACGCTAACATCGCCAAAAATAAACCGAAACCAGAAGATAAAATACCAAAGTTCCATTCAGATCGCTGATGCTTCTCTTGTTTTGCTTTAGGCTGATTAATTAAATCAAAATTAGTAAATAAAATAATGATTAACATCAATACTGCAACTATTCCAACCGTTAAATAGCTACTAGCCCAAGATAGATTATGAGTTAAAGCATAGGTAGTGATTAGCGGGAAAATGATGCCAGCAATATTAAATGTAGCATCTTGTACCACTAACATTGTACTTTGTATCTTATCTTGCCAAGTCGATACCACAATAGTACCCGCGATACACAACCCTATTCCACCACACAAGCCTATCAAAGTCATACAAACTTCAAGTATTATTAGCGAGTTGGTGATATATAAAATAAAGGAACTAATAACAATAATTGTATAACTAAGTAAGGTAATTCGTTTAATCCCAATAATATCGATTAAAAAGAAAGCCAAAATAGTTCCTATTAAAGCCCCACCATTTAATAAAGAAAAAATGAATGCAACACTGTTTACATCTGCATTAAAATTTTGCGCTATTGGTTCTATTAGCATACCAAACTGAGAGGCAAAACCAGCCATAATAAAGTTAGCTAAAAAACTAATAAGTGTGAGCGATAATTTATTTTTCATATTTCCATCCGAAAAAGGCAATAAATAACCAATTAAGATTTAATAGCCACGTTTAAAGCAAGTTTGATCATATTATTAAATGTCATTTGCCTTTCTTCCGCCGTTGTCTCTTCACCAGTTAAACAATGGTCTGAAACCGTTAAAATGGCTAACGATTCGACATTAAACTGTTGCGCAATTCCATATAAACCAGCAACTTCCATATCAATTCCTAGTACTCCTGATTTTTCTAATGTGTTAATCAACGTTTCATCAGGGTCATAATAAAGATCGCCACTAAACACATTACCTACTTTAACTGGTAAATCCATAGTATTAGCCATTTCATAGGCACGATGTAATAACGAGAACGTCGCCGATGTGGCAATATTATAACCATTAGCTCTTTTTTGATTAGTCATTGAATCCGTCCCTGCAGCCACGGCTAATATGACATCACGCATTTTAACGCTTTGCTGTGTGGCACCTAAAGAACCCACTCGGATAATACGTTTAACATTAAAGTCATTAATTAATTCATGCGCATAAAGGGTTATTGATGGAATCCCCATGCCATGCCCCATTACTGACACCGCAACGCCCTCATACAATCCAGTATATCCTAGCATATTACGTACATTACAAACCTCTTTAACATCGGTTAAGTAATTTTCTGCAATAAATTTTGCGCGTAAAGGATCGCCGGGCATGATAACAGTTTGAGCAAAGTCATTGGGATTAGCATTAATATGTGCAGTCATAATATTTCCTAAATAATAAATAAATTGCTCCAATTATAATAAAGATATTTTTGTTTCAACTAGGACATAAGTCCGAACCTGATGCGTTATACCACATTTTTAGGAAATTATTTGACGATTACTTTTTCATTTATAAAAAAAGCGCCTAGCGCGCTTTTCATTTTATTTAGATGATAACTTATTTGACCGTTTTTTCACTGCGTGATAAACCAATAATACCAGAGCGAACAATTTCTACTATATTACAAGTCTCACGAATAGAGGATAGAAATGATTCTAATTTTTCACTAGTACCTGATAATTGGACAATATAATGTGTTGCTGTCACATCAACAATCGAACCTCTAAAAATATCAGCACAACGTTTAACTTCATCACGTGCATCAGAGCTTTTAGCGGCAACTTTAACTAACATTATTTCACGTTCAACATGTGGGCCTTCAGTGAGGTCATTAACGCGATAAACATTGACTAATTTATGTAACTGTTTTTGGATCTGCTCCAAAACATGTTCATCACCTGAAGTTTGAATCGTCATACGACTCATTGTTGGATCTTCAGTTTGTGCGGTAGTAATGGATTCAATATTAAACCCACGCTGTGAAAATAAACCGATAATTCTTGATAATGCACCAGGTTCATTTTCAGTTAAAATTGATAATATATAACGCATTAGGTTCTCTCCGTTTTACTAAGCCACATCTCATTCATTGCCCCACCGCGAATTTGCATTGGATAAACATGTTCTGTGGCATCAGTCATGACATCAATAAAAACTAAACTATCTTTTATAGCAAGCGCTTTTTTAAGCTTAGGTTCCAGATCTTCTCGTTTATTAATTACCATCCCAACATGACCATAAGCTTCGGCAATCTTGGCAAAATCAGGTAGTGACTCCATATAAGATGATGAATGACGACCAGCATAAATCATATCTTGCCATTGCTTAACCATGCCTAAAAAACGGTTGTTAAGGTTTAATACAATTACAGGTAAACCATATTGCAAGGCTGTTGAAAGCTCTTGAATATTCATTTGAATACTACCATCACCTGTTACACAAACTACATGCTTCTTAGGGAATGCAAGTTTAACACCCAATGCAGCAGGTAAACCAAAGCCCATGGTACCCAGACCGCCAGAAGTAATAAAATGACGAGGTTTGTCAAAGGGATAATAGAGCGCAGTAAACATTTGATGTTGACCAACATCGGTTGCAATATAAGCATCACCTTTGGTCAGCTTATATAAAACTTCAATCGCTTCTTGTGGCTTGATACTTTCACCTTCATGGCTATAAGCAAGACATTTGCGAGCTCGCCAATGCTCAATCTGCTTCCACCAATCAACTAAAGCATCTAGGTCACGTTCAGTACTAAGATCTTCAAGTTGTGTTAACATGGTTTCAACAACTTGTTTTGCATCACCTACTACAGGTATAGTTGCAGAAACAGTTTTGGATATAGACGTTGGATCAATATCAATATGAATAATTTTGGCTTTTGGACAATATTTTTCAACATTGTTAGTAGTTCTATCATCAAAACGAGCACCTATTGCAAAAATAACATCTGCATTATGCATTGCCATATTAGCTTCATAGACACCATGCATACCAATCATGCCTAAATATTTTTTATCTGTTCCGGGAAAAGCACTAATTCCCATTAACGTTGAGGTCACAGGCAGATTGAGTTTATCTGCTAGTGATTTAACCACATTGCTAGCGTCAGCACTAATTACCCCACCACCAATGTATAACACAGGTTTTTTAGCTGCTAATAAGGTAGTTAATGCTTTTTTAATTTGCCCTTTATGTCCTTGAGTCGTTGGATTATAAGATCGCATTGTCACTGACTTTGGATAATTATAATTATATTTGTTAGCTGGATTAACTATATCTTTCGGCAAATCAATAACAACTGGACCGGGGCGACCAGTAGAGGCAATATAAAACGCTTTTTTAATCGTTTCTGGAATATCTTTACTATCTTTGATTAAAAAACTATGTTTAACAATTGGACGTGAAATCCCAACCATATCACACTCTTGGAAGGCATCATTACCAATTAAATTACTCGCAACTTGGCCAGATAAAATTACTAATGGCACTGAATCCATATAGGCTGTTGCAATACCAGTAATAGTATTAGTTGCCCCAGGACCTGAAGTAACAAGTACCACACCAACATCACCTGTTGCTCTGGCATAACCATCAGCCATATGTACTGCAGCTTGCTCATGACGAACTAAAATATGCTCAATACCACCTAAGGTATGAATTGCATCATAGATATCCAGAACACTACCACCTGGATAACCAAATATCTGCTTAACTCCCTGATCAATCAACGATTGAATGACCATTTCTGCGCCTGACAGTTTTGCCATGGTTGTTGCCTCCATTTATAACTTATTTGTCATTTTTGATTTATTTTGCATGAACTAATACAGAAAATCAATAAAGTCAATAATATGTGCGATATACTTATCTTTTTTGGATACTAGGCCTCATTTTTGAAAGAAATAACTTGTAAATATTCAATTAATCGATTTTAATTGGATTAATGTCAATTTTTAATTGATTGATAAATAATATCCTTATGATTTATTAAGAATTATTTATTATTTTTTGTTTGTTTTTTTTATGCATAACTTATACTAGTTATTTTGTACTCGAGTCCTTTATATTAAAAAGGTGTTTTTAATGAACAATTCTTATTGTAAACCAACTTCCCTATCTGATTGGCAATTAGTCAAAGTATCAGGTACTGACAATCGTACATTTTTACAAGGACAAGTGACTGCTGATATTAATCATCTTAATGAATATACAGCACTATTTGCAGCCCACTGTGATGCAAAAGGCAGGATGTGGAGTAATTTAATATTATTTCAACGAGGTGCAGATATTTTTTATATTGTGCGAAAAACAGTTGCCGAAAAACAAATTGCCGCTCTTAAAAAATTTGCCGTTTTTTCAAAAGTGACAGTTGAACCAGTTACTGATCTTAACCTAATTGGCTTAGAAAATAATGCCATAGAACAATCGATTATTGCAGAATTAGGTGATAATAGTTGTCTCACAAGGGGAGATGTAACGTATATCAAAATTCCATTACCTGAAATTCGAGTAATAAAAGTATCAAATGAACCATTACCAACCGACTTACAATCTGCTGATCATTGGTTAAAACTCGATTTAGAAGCAGGTTATGCCATTATTGATGAGCCAAATATTGAAAGTCTTTTACCACAGGCTTGTAACTTACAACATTATAATGCCATTAGTTTTGATAAAGGCTGTTATTGTGGACAAGAGATGGTAGCTAGAGCTCAATTTCGCGGCGCAAATAATCGTGGACTTTATCTGTTGGTTGGAAAAAGCAAGACTTTGCCAATAATTGGTGACAAGCTTGAATATGAACTTGATGGAAATTGGCGAGAAGGTGGTCAAGTATTAGCTGCATTAAAACTTGAACAAGATAATCAAATCTATGTGCAAGTAGTGTTAGCCAATGGCATTGATATTGAAACAAATTTCCGTGTTAAAGGCCAATTAGATAGTCTGTTGAATTTCTAAATTGAACTTCTAGATGGTTTAGAACCAATAATATTAATTCAGCTGGAATAAACCTATTCCAGCTGATTAAAATTTACTGTCCTAATTCTTGATATACAATTTCGATAAAATAGCGCGCACCAGTTGTCAGAATTTCATCATTAAAATTATATGAAGGATTGTGAACATTTGTGCCTTCACCTGCACCAATTTTAATATAAGCGCCAGGTATTTTTTGCAACATAAAGGCAAAATCTTCTGATCCCATCGTTGGTGGTGAATCCACAATAATCTTATCGTCACCAACAATTTTTTGTGCAGCTTTAATGGCAATATCAGCTTGTTTAGCGTGATTAATAGTTGCTGGATAACGTCGCTGATAATCGACCTCTGCTCTGGTATTGAAGGTTAAAGCAATACCTGTCGAAATATGTTTAATGCGCTCTTCTGCTAAATTTTGATCTTCAGTATTCAATGCTCTAACAGTACCGCGAATCACCGCATGTTGAGGCAGTACATTCCAAGTATCGCCACTGTGAATTTGTGTCACACTAATAACCAATGAATCAATTGGATTTAGATTACGACTAACAATCGTCTGTAAACTATTAACAATTGTGGTGGCAGTTAAAATCGTTTCTTTGCCTAAATGTGGTGCAGCTGCATGGGCACCCACCCCGGTTATTTTTATTTCAAAAACATCATAAGATGCCATCACTGCACCATGATTAATTAAAAAATGGTTTAATGCTAGATTAGGTTGATTATGCATACCATAAACAGCTTCGATGGGAAATTTATCAAATAAACCATTTTCGACCATGACTCTACCGCCACCTTCGTTTTCTTCAGCAGGTTGGAAAATAACCACAACTGTGCCAGAAAAATCTCGATGAACGCTTAAATATTTTGCTACACCTAATAAAGTTGCTGTATGTCCATCATGTCCACAGGCATGCATTTTGCCATGAATCATTGAACAGTAATCAATATCATTTTCTTCAATAATATCTAATGCATCAATATCCGCTCGTAATGCAATAGTTCGACCATTATTTTTACCATGAATAATGCCTACCACCCCTGTCGGTGCAAATTCTGTATATAGTTCAGTAATACCAAACGATTTTAATTTTTCGATAATAAACTCGGTAGTTTGTTTTTCTTCAAAAGCGGTTTCTGGATGAGCATGAATATAATGACGCCATTCGGTCATTTCATCTTTTAATGCGTTAATGCTGTTGGCAATAATATTCGTCATTGATCATTCCTTAATTACTTAACTACAAATCTGAAAGAGTTAATTGCACTATAACGTTTATTGAAAGTGAATATAAATAACGATTTTTACTAACCTTATCATTTTTAGTTATAAGCAAAATTTGACAATAGAATCAAAAAATAACTAATTAAAATCATTTAAGATAGAAACAAGAAAATTGTTCAGTTTAAGTAGAGAATAAAATACCCTGAGATTAATAAAAAGGGACCAAAAGCGATTAATTGATAGCTTTTTTTAAATAGATATTTTGAGAAAACGTAATAGATGATAGCCAACGTCGATGCAATGATTAACATTAACGGTAATAACTGGTAAGGTAACCACGCACCTAAAGCAGCAATTAACTTTATATCACCACCACCTAATCCCTGTTTACTTGTTATACAAAAAAAGATGATTGCCGGTAATTTAAGCATTAAATAGCCGAACAAAATACCTACTAGTGCATCATTGATAGTAAATGAAGATAAATTAAAGTAAGCCATTATCAACCCACCCCACATTAATGGTTGAGTAAAAAAATCTGGCAATAATAAATAGTTAATATCAATTAGTGCTAATAACAAGAAAATAACTGCAAGTAACATAAGTAAAGCACATCTAAAATTTAGCCCCTTATCCAAATAAATCAGCAAAAATAATATTGCTATAGCTAGCTCAAAAATAGCATAGCTATTGGTTATTTTATGGTAACAATAATAACAACGTCTTTTTAACATCAACCATGACAATACAGGAATTAACTGCCAAGCACTAAGTTTATGATGACAATTTTGGCATGAAGAACGAGGAATAGTAATAGCGAGCAGATATTCATATAAAGACTGCGTAGGTGAATAACGATGATAAGCAACTCGCAAAAAACTACCTATAGCAAGTCCGAGGCAAAAAAAGAGTATAGCCATTAGCTGATCACATCAGCCATTTGGAATATAGGTAAATATATCGCAATAATTAAACTGCCGATTATTGTAGCTAAAATTAGCATTAATGAAGGTTCAAATGCTTTGACTAGATTATCAGTTAAGGTTTGGTTTTGTTGTTGATAGTAAAGAGTAATATTATCCAACATAATATCTAATGAACCAGACTCTTCACCGGCATGAACTAGTTGCACACAAAGCTTCGGTAAAGCTGGATAGCTAGCTAACATTTGACTAAAGCTATTCCCCTGTTCAATCCCCGTCATAATTTGCTTGATGATATCACGGTAATAAAAATTACTTATAGTTTTAGAAGAGGCTGTTAATCCTGTCAAAAGTGGGATACCTGCTTGTTGAGTTATTGCTAATGTATGAAAAATTTGCATTAGACATTGAGATTGGATTATTTGACCAATTAAAGGGAGCTGTAATTTATGCTTATCCATAATAAATTGATAACGTACTTTAACAACATAATGAAAAAACAAATAACATAACGTAATAGCTAATAATATAAATAACCCATCTTGTCTAACATTATTAGCTACATCAATCACTAATTGCGTAAAATAGGGTAACTCTGCATCAAAGCTCTGATAAATGTCGGCAAATTTTGGCAGGACAATAAATATCATAACCATAATCACTATCACCGATACAAATAATAAAAAAAGTGGATAACGCAGCGCCTTTTTAATCTGATTTTGTATTGATAATGTTCTTTCTAGGTGATAGGTTAATTGTTCAAAACTCTGTTCTAATCTTCCCGTCAATTCACCAATGGCAATAATTTCACAATAAAGTTCTGAAAATACTGAATGGTGCTGTTTTAATGCAATCGATAGTGATTCACCTTTGGTTATTTTCTGACTAATATCGGTTAACAGATATTGCCATTGCGCTTTAGGTTGATCATCAATCAGTAATCGTAAACTCTCTACAATTGATAATCCGGCTTTTAACATTGTAGCTAACTGTTTAGTTATAATAAGCAGTTCACTAAGTTTAAAACTTTGTGAGGTAATTAAGTTACCGGAACTAATTTTAATCGCAAGTTGGCCTTCTAATAACAATTTTCTTCGCACATCTTGCTTAGATATGGCGATAATTTTATTTTGATGAAAGTTAATATCATACCAATAATAGAGTCGCTTCATGCATTATCTCCAAACTATCACTCAATTATTACCTAAAACACGATTCAATTCCGCTAGCGTAGTAATGCCTTGTTGAACGAGTTTATTGCCTACTTGCCTAAGCGATACCATATTTGGTGAGGTAATCGGTTGATTGGTTAAAATCTGTTGTTGTACTTGTGGTGTGATAATTAACAGTTCATATAAGCCTATCCGCCCTAAATAACCACCCACACATTTTTCACAACCCATGGCGATAAAATGTGGTGACGGTTCGTTATTTATCAACGTAAGCTCACTGGCTACCATTTTACAATGTTGGCACAATTTACGAACTAATCGCTGCGCAATAACTAGTTTTAAACTGGATGATAACAAGTAATTTTTAATCCCTATTTGATTTAAACGAATGATAGCCTCAATACTAGAATTGGTGTGTAGGGTTGATAACACTAAATGCCCCGTTTGCGCTGCTTGAATGGCAATCTCAGCCGTTTCAGGATCACGAATTTCACCAATCATCATCACATCGGGGTCTTGACGCAAAAAGGCTCGTAATATCACAGAAAAACTTAAACCTGCCTTAAGATTAACTGCTGTTTGATTAATACCATCTAATGGAATTTCGATCGGATCTTCAACACTACAAATATTACATTTGGGTTTATTTAATCGCTTTAAAGCACTATATAACGTCATAGTTTTACCACTGCCAGTCGGTCCTGTTACCAAAATCAAGCCTTGTGGATAATCTAATATTTGTTTAAAGGTTAATAGATCTTCCCCTGTTAATCCTAAATCATCGATGCTCAATTCTGAGTCATGATTATCCATAACCCGTAATACAATCTTTTCACCATTAATGACAGGTAAAGTAGCTATGCGCATTGCATAATTATTAATCACCAGTTGACCATCTTGCGGTAGCCGTTGTTGAGCAATATTTAAATTAGCCATAACCTTTAGTCTAGCTGCAATCTGTTTAGCTAACATTAGCGGCGGTGTTAGCATATTTTGCAAAACGCCATCAATTCTCATGCGAATTCGATAATGATTTTGATAAGGCTCAAAATGAATATCTGATGCCCGCTTATCCAATGCTGAAAGCAATAATTTGTCTAAGCTTTCGACGAGATTCTCTTCTTGCATAGCGGTTATCCTATTTATACGATATTAATCACAATTAAAATTTAAAAATATCTTCACAAGCTGTAACTAAAGTTGGCTCTGGTGGATTTGTTAGACATGTACGTGACCAATCTAAATTACCTAAATTAGCATTCAAAGTAGGGGTTAAGGTTACAGTTAGACTTGATAAAGCGCTTTTACCGACTAAATTTATTATCCCATTGGTGACATTAATTGAAGTCACATAATTGGTCGTTCTAGTCGTTGGCACACCGTTATTACCACTACTACATTTGCTTAAAGCGCCTTGCTCTATAGCACAAATTTCAATGGCTGTTTTATATGCAGTCATTGATTGCAACATATCGGTTAAGGCTGCTTTTTTTATATAACCTTGGTAAGCAGGTAAACCGATAGCAGTTAAAATTGCTATCACGACAATAGCGATCATTAATTCAAATAGAGTAAATCCAGATTGGTATTGCATAACAGCCTCACAAATCAAATAATTGTTTGATAGTGTGACTTTATAGCTAATTTAAAAAATGAAATAATATATAGAGAAAATTTTAGAACTTGAAATACAAAATGATCACCACAATCATCACAGTGGTAATTAAAATTGTGAAACAGATCGAAATTTATAGCAAATCTAAATGTATCGGAGCTATTATGCCTTTAAAAATTGTTGATGGTTGGATTAAAAATATTAAGCAAATAAAATCGCCTTATTATAATGACCGTCCAGAAGATCAACCCATCTCATTACTGGTTATTCATAATATTAGCCTACCACCTAAGCAATATGGTGGTCCTTATGTCGAACAACTCTTTACAGGTAAACTAGACCCAAACGCACACCCCTATTTTGCTGAAATTTATCAATTACAAGTATCAAGCCATTTGTTCATAAGACGTGATGGTGAAATTATTCAATTTGTCCCTTTTGATAAACGGGCTTGGCATGCAGGCAAATCTATCTTTGCAGGCAAGGAAAATTGTAATGATTTCTCAATTGGTATTGAAATGGAAGGTTGTGATACTGAGGACTTTACCGAAATACAATATCAGCAACTGGCCATAGTAACCAAATTATTACAACAAACCTATCCAATTAAACATATTACTGGCCATAGTGATATTGCCCCAACAAGGAAAACAGATCCAGGACCTTATTTTAATTGGCAGTATTACCGATCACTAATTAATTATCATAAACAAATAGATTTAATGACTAATCAATTAAGATTGATTAAAGATGAATTACAAAGATTGACACTTTGGCAACCTTCGCCTCCAGCAGCTGAGGCGTTTTTGAGTGAACAGCCATTTGCGCTTGATACCATGCAACCCTATGAATGGTTACAGTGGATATTTATCCCACGAATGCAAGCGTTGATTGATGCTAATGCTGAATTACCAAAATTTGCCCTTCATCCTTATTTTGAAGAAGCATTTAAACAGCAAGAAATGGATGTTGATGACTTATTAAAGTTGATAAAGGAACTTGATGAATTATCAACTAACCAAAGAATGGATAATTGAAAGTATTTTAGCTAAAAAAACAGCCACAAAGTGTGGCTGTATTATTGAATAAATTAATTATTATTCGTTAGTCGACGATATTCATTCACCGCTTGTTGATGGTTACTATAAGTGCTGCTGAACGTATGCCCACCGGTTCCATTAGCAACAAAAAACAGATATTTGGTTTTTGCCGGATGAGCCGCTGCCTCAAGTGAAGCCAAACTAGGCATCGCAATCGGTGTCGGTGGCAATCCTTCAATTACATAGGTATTATAAGGATTATTGGTATCAGTCAAATCAATACGCCTAATTGTGCCAGTATAATTCTCACCCAAACCGTAAATAATGGTTGGATCAGTTTGTAACTTCATATTTGCTTTTAGACGGTTAACAAAAACAGAGGCAACGTTCGCACGTTCAGAACTGATACCTGTTTCTTTTTCAATAATTGAAGCAATAATCAACAATTCATAAGGGGATTTATAAGGTAGATCACTATCGCGATTATCCCATACTTTTTGTAGATTAGTCTTCATAGTTAAATATGCCCGTTTCAAAATATTGATATCAAGACTATCTGCAGTATATTGATAAGTATCAGGTGATAACCAACCTTCTAATGGGCCATCAATACCTAACAACTTAGCAATTTCATCATGAGACTTACCTGTTAATGTTTGCTGAATATAAGGCGTATTACTAAGCACATTTAACCAATCTTTAGCACGCTTTCCTTCAACAAATTGTACATAAAAACTGCTTTCTTTACCCGATACAAGTAACTTTAAAAATTCTTCAACGGTCATATGAGGATGTAATTGATAAGTACCTGCTTTTATGGAGCTTAATGATGGATCGAGTTTATATAAATACGGAAGCAAGTAAGCTTGTTGCATCAAATTACTAGTCTTTACTTGCTCAACTAATTGATGTAATGAGGTTCCTTTTTTTAATACAAACATTTGATTATCCGTAGTGATATTCATATGTTGTTGTGAAAATTTCTGTAAAAAATAGTAACCAATACCTAATGAACCACCGACAATTAAAACTAACGTCAGTAATGTGTACACAAATAATTTTTTAATCATAACTTAATCTTTATAACGAATTTTTGCGCGTGATGTTAAGCGCGTTAATAACTCATAAGCACTAATCCCTGTATGCTCGGCAATTTGTTCAACGGGTAACTCTTTGCCCCAAAAAATAACTTCATCACCCGGTTTATCTTGGCTATGTTGTCCTAAGTCTACCACAATCATATCCATTGAAACGCGACCGACAATAGGTACAATTCGACCATTAATACATACAGGGGTATTAGCGGGAATACCTCGTGGATAACCATCACCATATCCCATTGCAACAACGCCTAAAGTGGTATCACTTTCACTAGTCCAAGTTTGTCCATAACCGACCGATTGTCCTTTTAGGTGTTTACGAACCGTAATTAACTCTGATTTAAGTGTCATAACTGGTTCGATATCTGCAACCTGATCAGTAAATGGTGAAACTCCATATAAAGCAATACCTAGTCGAATCATATTACGATGAGAATTAGGCCAAGCAAGTATACCGCCAGATGCAGCTATTGATTGCTGACTACCCACCAAATTAGCATCAAGTAAATGAATAAACTCATCAAACAATGCCATTTGTTTATTGGTTTGTGTTGAGCTTAATTCATCAGCGCTACTAAAATGGCTAATAATATTGATTGGATGACGAATAACATTGCAGTCGGCCAATCGATTAAATTCTGTCACTGCTTCATCAAGATGAAAACCTAAACGATGCATGCCTGTATCAATTTTGAACCAAGCTGTAATTTCATTTGCAAAGGGAATGGTATTTAATGCATCAATTTGCCAACTAGAATGAATAACTGGTTGTAGATTAAAATCCAGTAAATCATTGATATCATCGTGAGGAAAAAAGCCTTCTAAAAGTACAATAGAACTTCGAATACCTGATTGTCGTAACGCTATGGCTTCAGAAATACGCGCAACGCCAAAACAGTCAACCCTATCTTCAACTAACTTAGCTACACCTTCCATACCGTGGCCATAAGCATTTGCTTTGACCACAGCCATTAAAGTGCTATTTGGAGATTTTTTCCTAAAAAATTCAATATTATGTAGAATCGATTTACAATTCACTTCTACAACAGCAATAGACATTTTATATAACCTAACATATAAATTAAGTTTCTATTGTAAAATTAGTTACCAATAATCACAAATAAAAAATCAGTAATTTACAAGATTTTGTCTGAATAAATAAAATAATTATAAAAAACTCATTTAGTAATAATGCTAGTTAGTATTTTGTTAAATAACGATAATTTTCAGCCAAAATTTTTACTCCACAAAATTTTGATAAAAGTTATAAACTAATTTTTTGGTAACTGTTGTTTTATACTTTCTATAAAATTTTCCATGATAATTGGCAAACAATTCCCTCTTTGCCATTTGTATAAAAATTTCAATTGTTGTTGGGTTAGTTGAATATTAAATTAATCTCTACAGCCCTCTTGTTTGCCGTCTTTTATGATTAGCTGTTATAATCAATTTTTTCTATCTCTTTTTGGGTATATAGCTATGTATATTATTTATGGCATTAAAAATTGTAATACCATGAAAAAAGCGTTTACTTGGCTTGATGAGCATCAAATTAATTATCAATTTCATAATTATAAAACTGATGGCTTATCAGCAGAATTATTAAACGATTTATTAAAATTAGTTGATTGGCAAAGTTTACTAAATACTCGAGGTACAACTTGGCGTAAATTGGATGAAGCACTACGCAATCAAATTGATAATCAAGATGCTGCAATTAAAGTTATGTTAGCCAACCCATCAATTTTAAAACGACCATTGCTTATCGATGGTAAACGAGCATTATTAGGCTTTTCTGAAGAAAGCTATTCAGAATTTGTTAAACTTCAACAATAAAATCGAGATCACCATGACTGAACCCGTTATTGCCCTAACCAAAGCATTGATTGCTGAAAAATCAATAAGCCCTGATGACAAAAATTGCCAACAAATAATTATCGAACGCTTAAAACCACTCGGTTTTGTTATTGAAGAAGTCAATATCGGCAATACTAAAAACCTATGGGCCTATCATGGTGATTTAGCAGGAAAAACCCTGATGTTTGCTGGTCATACTGATGTTGTACCAGCTGGTGATGAAAGTAAATGGAACTACCCTCCTTTTGAACCTACTATTGATGAAAATGGCATACTCTATGGTCGTGGAGCTGCAGATATGAAAAGTGGTGTAGCTGCTATGGTTTGTGCTGCTGAATCATTTGTCAAAAAATATCCTGATCATGCCGGACGAGTCGCTTTCTTAATTACTTCAGACGAAGAAGCTGATGCCTGTGATGGTACTGTTAAAGTAGTTGATTTATTGATAAAACGCCAAGAACATATTGACTATTGTATTGTCGGTGAACCATCAAGTGATAGTGTATTCGGCGATCAAATTAAAAATGGTCGACGAGGTTCTTTAACGGCAAATTTAGTCGTGCATGGTATTCAAGGCCATGTTGCTTATCCTCATCTTGCAGATAATCCAGTGCATAGATTTGCACCAGCGCTAAATGAGTTAGTCGCAACAGTATGGGATAATGGTAATCAATATTTCCCTCAAACCACGATGCAAGTGGCTAACATTAATGGTGGAACTGGTGCTGAAAATGTAGTACCTGGTGAGTTATCTGTTCAATTCAACTTCCGTTATAGTAGTGAGTTGACCGATGAGATGATTAAGTCAAAAGTCGATGCTATTTTACAAAGACACAACTTAAACTATACCTTGAACTGGCGATTGTCTGGACAACCGTTTTTAACCCCCCAAGGTGAACTGACCAATGCAACAGCTAGTGCCATTAAAGCATTTACAAAGATTGATACCAAACTATCAACCAGTGGCGGTACTTCTGACGGCCGTTTTATTGCTAAATTGGGATGTCAAGTTATTGAATTTGGTGTAATCAACAAAACCATTCATAAAGTAAATGAAAATGTTAATTGCCAAGATATCATTACATTACAAGCTATTTATATCGATATTTTAGAAAAATTGTTACTTGCTTAAATATTTGCTCAGTTAATTGACATTTGCGTGTTGCGTGAATCTGAATGACAATACACGCATATCAACTAATTAGTAGTAAACTTATAATGCTAAGGAGATAGTAATGGAATGGCTTAAAGATTACTGGTGGCTAATTATTATCGTGTTGATTGGAATTTTTATTAATACCATTAAAGCACTAAATAAACTGAGCTATAAACATTATTTAGAAAAAAAGAAAGGGATAAAACCTATCCCATATAGTGATGATGATGAAGATGACGACTGGCCATCTCAACCTAAGCAAAACTAGTTTATCTATTGTCGAAAATCATTACTTTGACTAGCAAAAACAGCTTGGTGACGATAACGATCTACCCACATTGCTGTCGCACCACAAACCGCAATTGGCATAATAATTAAATTAAATAACGGCACCATGGTAAAAAAGCTAATTAATATGCCAAATAATAAATTATCTCCTCGATGTTGTTTTAATAATTGGCGCATACGCACAAAAGATACCTTATGATTATCAAATGCATAATCAGCATATTGAATATTGATCTGCCATGCGGTAAATAAAAACCAAACTATTGGGGTAACTGATTGGCCTATGACAGGAATAAAGTAGCTAAGTAAAATTGGAATTGCCCACAACAAATAATTAGCTAACTTTTGTAATTCCCGTTTTAAAATTCGTGGCAGATCTTTAATCAAACTGATCCATGAAGTATCAGGTGCCGGAATTCCGGTTAATTGTGCTTCGACCTGCTCAGCAAGCAAGCCATTAAAAGGAGCTGCAATAATGTTAGTGATAGTACTAAAAAAATAACAAAATAAGATTACCAAGGTCAAAATCACAATAAAACTGATAATATAACCTAACCAATGTAGCCAACTAGGTAAAAATGATAAACCCCAGTCAACCATGCCAGTAATTGAGACAAAAAACCAATAAAAAAGTGCCGACATAATAATGATATTAGCAAGTAATGGTAAGAAGACAAACCGTTTTAGGCCAGGGCTAAATGCTAATGTCCATCCTTCAAAAAAATATTCAATACCACTTTTTGGTTTTCGACTTTGGTTAGGATTTGAATATTGATGATTCGATTGTTGTTCTAACATAGATGTTGTCACAATTTATTCCTTTTACATTAATTTGGCGACATTTTAAACGTAGATTAAATTCGACAGCAATACACTTTACGCTTTTTAGTATTAAATTAATTGATTTACATACAGTCAGGTTGGTTATTCGTAAACCATGATTTGACTTCATGTTTAATTGACTTAATTAATTGATTACGGCCAGTTAATTGATATTGTTTTATTAATTCTGACTCACTAATCTTGTGCAGCACTAATGCTTTAAGTAATGGCATTGGTGTTTTACTATGGTTAACATTTGTATTAGCCAAACGACACAATGAAGCATAACAAGCTTCAAACGGTCGATGATAATCACAAAATCCCTGTAAAACTTGATAATCATCTAAAGATAAATTTTGCTGATCATCAATTGTTAACAATTGATTAAACGGCAAATCAATAATCGACGCAAGCCAATAGGCATTACGTTGTAAACGTTGTACTAAACGTTGTGTAAGCAGATGGCCTTGCTGAGTAATTGGCTTTATTGCCATCATAGAATAACTACCTGAATTAGCTTGTTTATGGCTAGCAATGTGTACCAATACAAAACCACAAGCAAGCCAAAACTGATAATTTGCTTCACTGTAAGCAAAACTAACTGAAATAAAATCATTATCATTTATCGTTGCATGTTGATAAATATGCTGTACTAAATGTCTTGCTATCTTTTGACGTCGATAAGGTTCAATAACCGCAATACGGTTAATTCTAACCGACTTAAGTTTAGCTGCCAGTTTTTCACCTGCATGAGCTACCAGTGATTGTGCAACTAAATTACCTTTAGGTCGGCGAATACCTCGCCATACATCATCAATTAACTTATTTGGCAAATTACCTTCATTAATCGTTACTGCTGCTGCAATAAGTTGTTCGTTATGGTTGACTTGCCAAGCCGATAAATTTTCTGCATCAAATAACCTTCTTAAATCAACTAATGTTGTTTGATAATGCGCCATTTTCAATAAATAAAAAATTGATTTTAGTGCGTCAATATCATGCCTTTCAGTGATAGAATAGCTAATTGTATGTTCATCAATTTCCGATTTTATATCGCTAGTTGATACGCCATTGAGTAATAACTTATCAGTTAACCGTTCTAAATCATCGTTATCTTGCCAACGGATTGGTTTATCTAAATAAAATTTCTTAGTGAATTGTGTTTTCAATAGCTTTAATAAAAAACCTTGCCCAGTACCTTCATAACCTTCTACTGTGGTTGTCAGTAAAATTTTGCTTTGTTTAGACAATGCCAATTGCAATATTTTTTCTAGCATTGGTAATGGAATCATGGCAGCTTCATCAATAATTATCCAATCAGGAAATTGATGATCATTCATGACCGTTAATTGATCAGGTGCATAGAATGATATATCAGCCTCAGCAAACTGGAAAAAAGTAACTAATGCATTTTTATTGGGTGCTGTTACCCAACATCTCCGATGATGAGTAAACAACCCTGCTAATGCTGATTTTCCACGACCTCGTTTAGCTATTAATATATTTAGTGAACTATCACTTTGCAATAATTGTGTTAATACTATTTGCTGTTGAGTTACATCACTATCTTGATTATCCAAGGATTGAATAATTGGCATATCAACATCTGCAAATTCCAACAATGTTTGCTGTAAATGGCGAATAAAATTAGGTACCATAATTGGGGTGATTGATTCATTCCAACGTAAACTATCTCGATCAACCCAATTAGAATAACTTTCAGGTAGAAGTAAAATAAGGACACTATTTTTAATTAAGGTACCTGCTAACATAGCAAAAGCATCCAGATTAAAACCGTCAGTAGCATCAAAAATGGCATGCTTGAACTCTTGCCCAAGTAAAGATTTAGTTTGATTTGGATTAATATAATGGTGAATAGAGTCCGATAAATCAGTCTGCATAGTGACCGTAATCCAATCACCAGGATATTGATTAATTATAGCGTTAATTTGATTAAGTAATTGGGTACGACAACCTTGTAACACCCATAATTTTCTGGTGCTATTAGGATTTAGCATTAATTAACTTTTTCCAATTAGTAGTGACAATATACCAGCTGCAATTAAAGGTCCAACTGGCACGCCTTTGAAAAAAGCAACCCCAATCAAGGTACCAATAATTAAACCATTAACAATAGTGGGATGTGCACCAATTAATGATATTCCTCGAGTACCTAACCATGACACCAAGATACCAACTAAAATCGCTAAAATCGATTGCCAAGTAGTAAATGATTTTAAAATTTCAGTGATTTTTAATGATCCATCAGCCAAAGGAACCATCATTGCTGCGGTTAAGATAACAATACCAATGGTTAAGCCATATTGATTTAAGAACGGAAAATAGCTTGCTAGTGGTGTTAATTTAAATAACAACAGTAGCAACACCGCAAAGGTCACTGTGTTATTATTCGTAATATAACACAGTGCAGCTAAACCTAATAAAAGAAAGAAAGAGATATCAAATTGGGCAAACATTAAAGTGGAACACCAATACGTTTGGCAACCTCTTCATAAGCCTCAATAACACCACCAAGGCCTTGACGGAAGCGATCTTTATCCATTTTTTTCAAGGTTTCTTTTTCCCATAGACGACAACCATCTGGCGAGAACTCATCACCTAAAGTAATTTCACCCTTAAATAAACCAAACTCTAACTTATAATCAACCAGAATTAAGCCCGCTTTATCAAATAGTTCAGTTAAAACGGTATTGATTTTAAAGCTAAGCTCCTTCATGGTAGCTAACTGTTCGTCAGAGGCCCAACCGAAGGATTTACAGTGTGACTCATTAACCATTGGGTCATGTAGTGCATCATTTTTTAAGAAAAGTTCAAATGTTGGTGGATTAAGGATTTTGCCCTCTTCAACACCTAAACGTTTAACTAATGAACCAGCAGCACGGTTACGCACCACACATTCAACTGGTACCATATCAAGTTTTTTAACTAATACTTCATTGTCTGATAATAGGGCTTCAACTTGAGTTGGAATACCTGCTTCTCGCAACTTTGTCATAATAAAATAGTTAAATTTATTATTCACCATCCCCTTACGATCTAACTGCTCAATGCGCAGTCCATCAAAGGCCGACGTATCATTACGAAACTCAAGTATTAATAAATCAGGATTGTCAGTGGTGTAAACAGTTTTTGCTTTACCACGATAAAGCTCAGCCAACTTCTTCATGTTTATAACCTTATATCAAATTGCCAATAAATAATTAAGGAGCTATTCGCCCCTTAATTTCAAATCAAGTATTGTTACCTTATTGTATAATCTTCCATTATAGTATCAATAAAGTTAACCAAAAGTTACTCCACTATTGGGTTAAATAGGTTTTATGCTGTTTTAACTCATTTAGATGATAAATAATCGGATCGTTAAATTAGCGATCGTTTCTGATGCTATCACGGATCTCATCTTTAAGATCTTCTTTTAACGTTTTATTTGGATCTGATTCTTTATCATCTTTTTTGTCTTCATCTGTTTTTTCTTTAACCGGTACGGTTCGTAGCGATTCAGGAGCGACATCATCCATTATTTGATTAAATAATCCAACGACATAACGCTGAACTTCGATCGGTTGCGACATAAGATTTTCATTACCGCGTGTTAATGTATCCAACACCATGGTAATTGTTTCTGTTTCACCTAATATTTGACGTTTAAAAATATATGATGCATCAACCGGTTGTTGTTCATCACCTCGAGCAATAATAGAATTACCTGTTTTAATCGTATTATTGTCACTTGTGATAATCGAAATATTTTGTTTCGCTAATGAGTTTGGGATATTATTCCAAATACCATAACTAATTGGTGCATTGAACGTTACCGTTCCATTATTATAAATCACAAACGCATCATCAATTGTAGGAATCGGCACCGTCGGTGGACGAATATCAAGTTGTTTACCTAATGCACCTTCAATATCGTTGTTATCGACATAAAAATCACCGGCTTCTACTGGTACAGAAACACCTTCAGGAATAACTAACGCTTTTAAGGGCGGTGAGTTAAGGTAGTCATCATTACCTTCAACTTCTCGTTTATAACTTTGATCACTACTACAGCCAACAAGAAATATAGAAGCAAATGCAGATAAAATAGCTATTTTTTTAAAGGCTTTGCATTTTAATACAGTTTTATTCAACATAAATTCCTGCTTATAAATTAAGGGTTATAGTTAATTTTACAGTAAATTAGCATCTTTTAATGCTTGCTCAACTACCGGAATAGCTGCATCACTTAATGGGACTAATGGTAAACGTATAGTGCCATTTGCCATTAAACCTAATCGGGTACAAGCCCATTTTGCAGGAGTTGGATTAGGTTCAATAAATAAATTTGTATGTAACGCCATTAAAGTATCATTTAAAGCTCTAGCTTGTTGAATTTGATTATTAATTGCCAACTCATAAACCGTTGCTACTTGTTTGGCTGCCACATTAGCGGTAACAGAAATAACCCCATTACCCCCTAAAATAATGAAATCTAAGAAAGTTGCATCATCACCACTTAATAACTTAAACTCATCGCCAACCAATTTACGCGTTTTGTATACACGAGAAAGATCGCCTGTTGCATCCTTTAATGCCACAATATTGTTAATTTTTGCTAACCGACCTACAGTTTCTGGCTTAATATCACTACAAGTTCGACCTGGTACATTATAAAGGATTTGCGGTAATGCGGTATTCTCTGCGATAGCTTTAAAATGTTGGTATAGGCCTTCTTGGGTTGGTTTATTATAATAAGGTGCCACAGTTAAACAGCCTACCACACCAATATTTTCAACTTGACGAGTTAATTCGATCGCTTCTTTGGTAGCATTTGAACCAGTACCAGCAATAATATTAATGCGACCATCAGCATAATCGATAGTCCGTTTAATAACATCAATATGTTCATGATGATTGAGTGTTGCGGATTCGCCAGTAGTTCCTACTGAAACAATAGCAGAAGTACCACTTTCAATATGATATTCGACCAATTTTTTTAAGCTTACATGGTCGACATTGCCTTTCGTATCCATTGGAGTAACAAGTGCGACCAGACTTCCTGTAAACATAAAGCAACCTCTCATATTTTTGGTTGTTAAAACAACTTAAAGATTAAAAAAACTGCGAATAAGTATGCGATATTTCTTATTTAAATTCAACATTTGTTATGCAGGATTATCAATATCAACGAAAATAATTTCTAACTCATAGTGTTCTGATAACCATTCGCCTAATTTTTTGATACCACAACGCTCAGTTGCATGATGACCAGCGGCATAAAAGTTAATACCATATTCACGAGCAATATGAATAGTACGTTCAGATACTTCACCAGTGAAAAAAGCATCAACGCCTTGCTGAGCAGCTGATTCAATAAAATCTTGACCTCCACCACTACACCATGCCACTCGATTAATTACCGCTGGCGCATTATCACCACAAAATAGCACTGAAGTTTGGCCATTATGCAATTTTTGCTCGAGTTTCTGTTTGAACTCAAGCGCAGTAAGTGGATTATGTAAAGAACCTTTGAATAACAGATCGGTAATATCCTCACGCTTATCAACTGCAATATCCAACATTTGCCCTAGCAATACATTATTACCTAAAACAGGATGGCCATCTAATGGCAGGTGATAACTATATAAATTAATATCATGTTTGAGTAAGGTTTTCATACGATGATATTTAATTCCGGTAATAGTTTGTGGTTCATTCTTCCAAAAATAGCCATGATGAACCAACACCGCATCAGCATTAAGTTCCACGGCTTTATCTAACAATAATTGGCAAGCAGTGACCCCTGTCACAATTTTTTTAACTTCCGATCGTCCTTGAACCTGTAATCCATTTGGTGCATAGTCATGATATCTTGTCACTTGTAATTCATTATTAATGACTCTTTGAAGTTCAAATTGATGCAAAATAACCTCACTTTTTAAATTTAATCCGCTCTATGCATGAAAAACACAGATGGAATCAAACATTTTGAATTAATTAAACTTTTTTCACGCAAAAAACTAACTAACGACAAGCTAATTATAGTCGCTTTCTCAAAATATCTCACGTATATTATCGAAAATAGATTTCGATTTAACTATTGAAATTTATATTATACAAACATTGATATAAAGGATTTATTAAACAATGAAAACCCTCGGTGAATTTATTATTGAAAAACAAGCAGAGTTCCCTCATGCTACAGGAGAATTAACCGCCCTTATTTCGGCGATTAAATTAGGTGCTAAGGTTATTAATCGAGATATAAATAAAGCAGGATTAATTGATATTTTAGGCGAAAATGGTGCAGCAAATATTCAAGGTGAAAAACAGATGAAACTTGATGTTTTTGCTAATGAAACGTTAAAAAATGCACTTGAAGCTCGAGGAGTCGTAGCAGGTATAGCATCTGAAGAAGAAGATAATTTGGTTATTTTTGGTAAAGATCGCGCAACCGAAGGAAAATATGTCGTGTTAATGGATCCACTTGATGGTTCATCAAATATTGATGTAAATGTATCGGTCGGTACAATTTTTTCAATTTATCACAGAATTACCCAAATAGGCACCCCTATTTCAGAACAAGATTTTTTGCAACCTGGTTATAAACAAGTCGCTGCTGGTTATATTATTTACGGGTCATCGACTATGTTAGTTTATACTACAGGTTGTGGTGTACATGCTTTTACTTATGACCCTTCATTGGGCGTTTTTTGCTTATCCCATGAAAATGTCCGTTTCCCAAAACAAGCAACTACCTATTCGATTAATGAAGGTTACTATTCTAAATTTCCTACCGGAGTCAAAAAATATATCAAGTATTGCCAAGAAGAGGATGATAAGACACATCGCCCTTACACTTCACGTTATATCGGTTCATTAGTGTCTGATTTTCATCGAAACCTATTAAAAGGTGGTATCTATATCTACCCTAATACAGCTCAATACCCTAAAGGTAAAATCCGCTTGTTATATGAAGCAAATCCAATGGCTTTTTTAGCAGAACAAGCTGGAGGAAAAGCAACTAACGGATACCAACGAATTTTAGATATGGAACCAGAGCAATTACACCAACGTACACCATTTTTTGTAGGCATTAAATCAATGGTGGATGACGCCGATCGTTTTATGGCCGAATATAAAGATTGATACTTAGATGAATGATAAATTAATTTATCATTCATCATATTATTTAAATAACTTATTATTTAAATAAATTAGCCAACATTGTGTAATTTATTGTTATGTTTTTTTATAGGCTTAATTATCATAATTAAGTTAATCGTAATTATTATTCAATTCCTTTAGCGAGACATTTAATATTTCCATATATAAAAAATAACTTAGGCAATCTAAGCAAAATTTTCTCAAATAATATCTTAAGCTTCCTACGCTTCCATTTTTTGATCAAAGTGAACTGGTTAAAAATTACGGTTAATCTAGTCGAAATAAGCAAAAACTGGCATAATAGCCGACAATTTTTGCAGAAATAAGACAATGTATTGTGCCAAACGCTAAATTATGTGAACGCTTTCGTGGTTTCTATCCTGTTGTAATTGATATTGAAACATCAGGCTTTGATCCTAATCAAAATGCAATTTTAGAAATTGCAGCTATTACGTTAAAAATGGATGAAAAGGGCTTTTTAGCACCCGATGAAACACTACAATTCAATGTAAACCCATTTGAAAATGCAATTTTGGAGCCGACAGCTTTAGCATTTAATGGTATTGATCCTAATAATCCATTACGTGATGCAGTTGATGAAAAAGTTGCATTAGAAGCGATATTTAAACTCGTGAGAAATGGTATTAAGGCCAATGACTGTAGCCGAGCAGTTATTGTTGCTCATAATGCTCATTTCGACCATAGCTTTTTAATGGCAGCATCAGAACGAGCAGGCATAAAACGTAATCCTTTCCACCCTTTTGCTACTTTTGACACTGCTTCGCTTAGTGGATTAGTGTTTGGTCAAACCGTTCTCGCTAAAGCGTGTGAAGCAGCGGAAATGCCATTCGATCATAAACAAGCTCATAGTGCCTTATACGATACCGAAAAAACAGCAATTTTATTTTGTGAAATAGTTAATCGCTTTAAACGACTTGGCGGTTGGCCATTACCGCATAACGATCAGCAAACTAAAGCAGAAACTGAGCAGCCATTAGATTAAAAACAAAGTCAAAAGTATAAATAAAAAAGAGAGTTGCGAACTCTCCTTTTTACATACACTTTTTTTACATACACTCTTTTTTTACATCCTGCTTTTTTATAGACAAAATAAACAATTATGGTTTATGTTTTTCAGCAGTCTGTTTGATCAAGGTCTGCAATTCACCAGTCTGAAACATTTCTAACATAATGTCACAACCACCCACTAATTCACCTTCAACCCAAAGTTGCGGGAAAGTTGGCCAATTTGCATATTTTGGTAATTCAGCTCGAATATCGGGATTTTGTAAAATATCGACATAGGCAAAAGGTACGCCACATTGTGATAATACTTGAACCGCTTGTGCTGAAAATCCACAACTTGGTAATTTTGGCGACCCTTTCATATAAAGAAGAATCGGATTTTCGGCAATTTGTCGTTTAATCTTATCAAGCGTTGTCAATTCAGTTGTCATTAGGTTGATTCCTTAATATGTCATAACAATAAGATTGCTATTTTAACGTAGAATAAGAGCAAGTTATACAGGTTTATTTGTTTACTTTGATAGAAAAATATAAATTATGAGTTCCCTTTTTTCATAAATTTCTCGTTTAAAAAAATGCTCTCCTCAAAATTTTTTGCATAACTAATATCAATTATTAACTTTGTTATAAAAAAAAAATATAACTATATATAAATATATTATTTAACAGCTAAATTAAGTTTTTATATTATAATCACTTGCTTCATAATTTTAATAAACAAAAAAAACAATGCATAAATTAGCCAATCGACTCGATCACTTTTCTGATTCAGTTATCCGTCGGATGACTCGGATCGCTAATCAATATCAAGCAATCAATTTATCACAAGGGTTTCCTGATTTTGACCCACCTAAGCCTTTAATTGATGCGTTAAAACAAGCTGCGGATGATGGCCCTCATCAATATGAAATCACATGGGGTTCGGCCGAGTTTCGACATCTATTAGCAAAAAAACAACAAAATTTAATGAATATTGATATCAATCCAGATGAAAATGTGCTGGTAACATGCGGTAGTACCGAAGCAATGATGTGCGCAGTGATGACAGTCTGTAATCCGAAAGATAAAGTGATTATCTTTTCGCCTTTTTATGAGAATTACGGCGCGGATGCTATTTTGTCTGATGCGACGCCAATTTATGTACCGCTAATTCCACCAACGTTTGAATTTGATAAGCAACAACTACGGCAAGCTTTTGAGCAAGGAGCCAAAGCGTTAATTTTATGTAATCCTAGCAATCCTTGTGGCAAGGTATTTACCAAAGCAGAACTTGACTATATTAGCCAACTAGCTATCGAATTTGATGCTTACATTATTACCGATGAAGTGTACGAACATATGGTTTATGCACCACATCAACATCTTTATTTAGCCAGTTTTCCTAATATGAAAGAGCGAACAATTTGCTGTAGCTCACTATCGAAAACCTATTCGATAACTGGCTGGCGACTTGGCTATATTATTGCTGATAAGAAAATTATTGATGGTTGTAAGATGATTCATGATTTTCTTACCGTTGGTGCTGCAGCACCATTACAAAAAGCTGCTTGTGCTGGATTAGCTTTAGGTGAAGATTATTACCAAAAATTAACCCAAATCTATACTGATAAACGTCGTTTATTTTTAAAGGGATTAGATGACTTAGGACTTACTTATTATGAACCTCAAGGTGCTTATTATGTATTAGTTGATATTTCAGAGATTAATCCTTTTAACACTGATTTTGAATTTTGCGAATGGCTAATTAAAGAGGTTGGTGTAGCTGCCGTGCCAGGCTCCGCCTTTTTTAAGCACCCTGAATATCGCTATATTCGCTTCCATTTTGCAAAACAAGAACCAACGCTAATTGCAGCTTTAGAAAGATTATCCAAACTCAAGGAAAAATTATCATGTTTAAAAAACTAATTGTGGCTAGTTTAGCTATTTTATCGTCCCTAATTGTCTTAACTGGTTGTGACAATGCTAAAAAAGAAAATCAAATTACCGTAGGTGTTGCCGCTGGGCCATATGGTGATATGTTTAAACAAGCTATCGCACCAGGTCTTGAAAAGAAAGGTTATCAAGTAGAAATTCGTGAATTTAGCGATTATGTTCAACCAAACTTAGCACTAGCTAATAAAGAGATCGATGTTAATTTGTTTCAACATTTAACTTACCTTAATAACTTTAAACAAGCGCGCAATTTAGATATCACTGCTGTTGGCTTTGTACCAACTGCGGGGGCTGGAATTTATTCAAATAAAATTACTGACTTTTCGCAATTAAAACAAGGTGATCAAGTCACGATAGCTAACGACGTGACCAATGAAGCTCGAGCATTACGTATTTTAGAAGCTGCTGGATTAATTAAACTCGATCCAAATGTGGATAAAAATAATCTCACCCCTAACAACGTAATCGAAAATCGTTATGGTTTAAATATAGTCCCCATTGAAGCACCACAAACACCACGTTCTTTAGATAGTGCTGTTTTATCAGTAGTTAATGGCAATTATGCCATCGGTGCTGGATTAGATCTTTCAAAAGCACTTTATCAAGAAGTATTAGATAAAGATCTTAAAAATGTTATTGCGATTCGCAATGAATCTAAAGATAAATTAGGCAAAGACATTATCGAAGTACTTAAATCACCAGAATTTGCTCAAGTGATTAATGATAAAAATGGTATTTTCTATACCTTCCAAAAACCAGATTATCAGTTATTTTAATTATGCAAACTAACCCATTAATTCAGGTAAAAGATGTTTCGGTAAGATTCGAAGCAAACCAGCAAGTGATTGAAGCCGTAAAAAAGGTCTCATTTGATGTTAATCAAGGTGAGATCTTCGGTATTATCGGCTCGAGCGGTGCAGGTAAAAGTACATTAGTAAGAACCCTTAATCGACTTGCTGATCCCTCTTCCGGACAAATCATTATCAATGGCGTTGACATAAAAACCTTGCACGGTCGTCAACTGCAAGCATTTCGTTTTCAAGTTGGGATGATTTTTCAAAACTTTAATTTGGCGACATCGAAAACCGTCTATGAAAATATTGCATTTGTGCTCAAAGCAGCCGGAAAAAAAGGCGATACTGTAAAAAATAGAGTCAACGAATTACTTGCTTTAGTTGGGTTAAGTGATAAAGCTAATGCCTACCCTGCCGAACTCAGTGGTGGGCAAAAGCAGCGAGTTGGCATTGCTAGAGCGCTTGCCAATGATGCAAAAATTCTATTGTGTGACGAAGCGACCAGTGCATTAGATCCAACTACCACTAGCGCAATACTTGATTTATTAAAAGAGCTTAATCAAAAATTTGCATTGACCATAGTACTCATTACTCATGAAATCGATGTGGTTAAAAAGATCTGTCATCGAGTTGCAGTAATGTCACAGGGCGAAATAGTGGAAATGAATACTACTTTTAATCTGTTTGCCTGCCCTAAACAGCCCTTCACGCAAGAATTTCTCAATATTGATGAAAACACTCATTTACCTGATATCATCAAACAAAATGCCAAAGGCAAATTGGTACGTTTGCGTTATATTAACGAAAACACTACCCAACCAATACTATATCAATCAGCAATTGAAACTCAAGTGGCATTCAATATCTTGCATGGTTTTATAGAGTATTTTGATAACCAAGCGTTAGGTAATTTGGTGATCGAAATTATTGGGGAACCTGATAATATTCAAAAACTGATAACAAAGTTAGCACAGCAAGAAGTTATTATTGAGGAAATAAATTAATGATAAAGCTCACCATTGCCGAAATGGCGCAAATGTTATGGCAAGCAGCTTACGAAACATTTATCATGGTAAGTTGGTCATTATTAGCTGGTCTAATATTCGGTACACTCATAGGTTTATTGCTGTTTTTAATGTCAAATCAATTCTTTTTCAAAAACAGAATTATCAATAGTATCGCTAATTTTATCATCAATGCCACTCGTTCAATTCCTTTTTTGATTTTAATGGTTACCGTACTACCTTTGGGAGCGTTACTCGTCGGCACGACTGTAGGCCCCAAAGCGGTAATTTTTCCTCTTTCACTTGCAGCTATCGCATTTTATGCTAGGTTAGCTGAAAATGCATTTAGTCAAATAGATAAAGGGGTGATAGAAGCAGCGGTAGCAAGTGGGGCATCGCATATCCGCATTATATTCGGTATTTTATTTCCAGAAGCGATGGCACAATTGATTCGACACGCAACGGTTACCACCATTTCGCTTATTAGTTTTAGCTCAATGGCGGGGGTTGTTGGCGGTGGTGGTATTGGTGACTTAGCCATTCGTTATGGTTATCAACGCTATGTAACCGAAATCCTCATTTTATGTATTATTATTCTTATTTTTATTGTGATGGTGATTCAATATCTTGGCGACAAGTTAGCTAACCACTTCGATAAAAGTTATAAATAGTCGGTAATTCAGCATGAACAAACTCACAGACATTATTACAGATCCTAAACGTATCATTGCAAAAAATGCTATTCCACAATCGCATTTAACTGATGGTTTAAAATTAAAATATGGCTATGCCGACATATTAGTCTACCCCAAAACTACAGCAGAAGTAGCTGGCATTGTTAAATACGCTAATAGCAACAATCTTAATATTACTACCCGTGGTGCTGGCACTAACTTAGTCGGTTCCACTATTCCTAATGGCGGTATTATTCTTGATTTATCGATGATGAATCATATTGTGGAACTAGACAAGCAAACCTTCACCGTCACTGTACAATCGGGTATTTTACTGCAAGACCTGCAACAGTTTGTTGAACAACATGACCTTTTTTACCCGCCAGATCCGGGCGCTAAAAATGCCACCGTTGGTGGTAATATCAGTACTAATGCTGGTGGTATGCGGGCGGTAAAATATGGTGTGACTCGAGATTATGTGCAAGCAATTGAAGTTGTAATGGCTGATGGTAGTGTGTTAAATATTGGCAGTAAAAATGTTAAAGACAACACTGGACTAGCCTTAAAACACCTTTTTATCGGCAGTGAAGGTACTTTAGGTATTATCACACAATGTACTTTAAAACTGATAGCCAAACCGAAAGTATCACAAACTTTTATTGTTGGTTTTAACACTATTGAACAAGCTATTAACAGTATTACCACCGTATTACATACCCTTACACCTACTGCATTGGAGTTTGTTGAACGTAAAGTCGCACAGTGGGGTGAACAGTACTCAGGCTTTAAATTCCCACTACCAAATAGCCAAGCTTATCTAATTATTATGCTTGATGGTTCCGATCTACAAACCATTGAACAACAACGCAAACAACTGCTAGCAAATTTAGGCGGGTGTGACTATTTTGTTGCTCAAGATAGCAATCAAACCAGTCAAATCTGGACGATTCGTGGTTCGCTAGTACGTGCAGTTGAAGCAATCACCGAACAAGATCCGATTGATATTGTGGTACCAATAAATCGCATTAGCGATTTTATCAATTTCACCAAACAGCTAGAAGCACAAACTCAAATGCGCATGTTAGCCTTTGGTCATGCTGGTGATGGTAACATTCATCTATGCATTTTGCGTGATAATCGTGATGACAAACAATGGCAATCTGATCTGCAAAATGTTCACCAAGCGCTTTATCAAAAATGTCTTGAATTAGGAGGATTGCCTTCAGCAGAACATGGCATCGGAACGGCGAAAGTAAGTTATTACAATGCTGCCATTCCTGAAGCAAATCGCCAATTAATGCGTGCAATTAAACAACAGTTTGATCCTAAAAACTTACTGAATAATCAGGTCTATATGACTGCAATTTAATTGTACAACTATTAATGTTCTAATAGTTTATAGTAGATATAATGATATTAATCAGAGTTAAAACGCTTATATAAGCGTTTTAATTATTTCATAGATAAATTTGAGAACAGCGAGTTTTATATACTAAAAATCCATTTTAATTACTAACTAAAAAGCCTACACGGTAGTGAACTAGAATCCGATATACTATAAATGTTGTTGGCAAAAAGGCAAAGTCCATTTTTACCAATAAAAACCCTTTTTTTAAGTGATTTTTTAATATATTGATTTTTAATTATTTTATTTTATGTTAAAAAAAAGGGTTAGCAATAAGTAGGAATTTAAGTTTCAAAAACCCCGTTCCTCAAAATTTCTTGGTTGTTTGGGTTTCGGACGTTTTGTTGTTTTGTGGTTGTTTCTATACGGTGATTACGTCCGAGTTAAGAGGGTTGGCGCCAACCCTCTTTACAATCTCCCGCGGCGACTACGCAAGTGGTCACGATGTGACTGCCTTCCGCCTGCGTTCGCTCTTAACGCACCGACTGTGATTTGTTCCTGACAAAACACAGCCTTGGCAAACATCCCTGTTTGCCATGCTAACCTCACGCAGTTGTCAGCACGTTGCGGATGTCGCGCCACAAAATCGTTTTTTATCGCCCACTTCGTTAACGTCAACGCCATTGCCTTGACAGGGCGCAATGATCGTTTAATGTCCTAATGTTATTTTTCTTATCCTCAGCTTTAATACCTAAAAACTAAGAAATAATAGTTAAGGATAGACACAGAGTCCGCACACACGCCAGTTAGGCTCATAAGACTCAGAAATTGTTTTTATTCTACCTTCGTCGGGGTCAACCCATATAAAATATCGGTTATCATTACTCGAATCCTTATCCGCCCAATATGACTTAGCGCCGAAGTTGGCCTCAGGGTAATAATAATGTCTTGAGGAGGAAATGCCGCCATCGCCATCCGTATCCCATTCCGGGAAAAATCCTGCACCAATGTGACGCCGCATATAATTATCGGGTGACGAAGACGTTCCAACTACTACTTCTACATTATTAAAACAACCATATGGACCATTGAAATTACAACGCGCATTAGTTAATTCCTTGGCCTTTGGAAGACGGTATTCTCCAATCTTATTACACCAAGATTTCGTATTAGAATAGGTATAGGAATATCCATAATTACTACCATATCCACGATTAACAAACCACTGCTTTAACTCAAATCCATATTTGACCACCGCATTACCACTGCTATCACGACCGACTAACTCAAATACCTGAGGTAAAGATGGTCTGGCGATTCTACCTGGATTTTCTGAGGCCCATTGATTACGGTCTGTAACGGCAGGACCTGTTAGGGTGACTTTAACGCTGGTACTTGTTGAATCGGTCATAGTAGCCGTAATACCACCATGAGAAACCGTAGCCCAAGATAAGGCCTGATTAGTGCCGGTAATAAGTAAATCAAAAAACAACTTATGAGCACCAGTAGTTGGAAAGTTTAAACCATAAGACGATGGTGTAACTGACTGTGTTAGAAAACCCTTATTACGGTCCCAAACGGCAGCAGAAAGCCCCCTATTAATATGGTCTACGTTAGGTTTGGCAAAACAAACCGCTGGCGATGCCTTAGGATTAATATAATAAGTGGCATTACCTGCTGTAAAACGACTTTCATTAGGTACCCCATAACGTGTTTTTAATCTACCTTCACCATAAGATAAGGTTAATTGATATGGCGCTTTACAAATAGTCAGTACTTCATTACGGGAAACAGCTTGATTATTTTTATCGACAATGGATACCCATAAACTACCGGTAGCGGTGACACCATTATCTCCCTGACCATCACCATCATCATCACCCCAATAATTATACGGTGCGCCAATAAGTGAACTTAATGCAATAGATCTAGTATTCCTTGGTACTAACATACCAATATCCGCAAAACTCTGACCAGCAACAGGTAAAACGATAGGATTTCTTTCTGAATTATTGGTTGTCGGAGTAAATCTTCTACCATCAGAAAGCGATATCCCAAGTAGCGCTGCGGTATTTGTGACCCGGGTGCGACCACCATCAAAGGTTAAATAAGGCGCTGAACCTTGAATAATATTGGTCGTTTTAGCGGTTAATGCATAATTAGTAAAAGAGATAGACTGTAAAACAACCATGGTTAATACCAAAACCATCTGCCGGGATAAACAGACTAAATTAAGAAATTTTGAAAAATTTTGCGAGAATTTCGGAAATTTGGGAAATTGCTGAAATAATAAACTGCAGTGAAATAATAAACGGTGTGAGCTTAACTTTAGAGAGGTGAAATTATAGGTTGGGCAGGTTGCGTGTTGCGTGTTGCGTGTTGAAAATTATAATCCATATCAGATATCCTTGTCAATCCAATTTTATGATTTATTTAAAATTTTAAGCCTAACGGCATAAAATTTATCCATTCGTATAAATATGCTATAAAAGTATAGTGATTGCAAAAAACCATGCAACTTTTTTTGATGGTTTAATTGTTAACTTTTGTAAAGAAGAACACTAATAGCTCGAAAAGAGCATCGATTATTTGCTGTTTATTAGAAATAATATACCCTTTATCCCCTTTTAAAAAATCACCATTTTTAACCTACTCAATAAGCAGTGTACTTCTTGATGTTACCCATGCCACCACTTATATATTTCTTACTACCTACACGGTAGTGAACTTACTCTGCCGTTCTGTTGTTCAACGATATAATTTCTAAACTACCTACACGGTAGTGAACAGCGACAGCACCGATTATTAGTAATGCCCCGTGTTTCTAAGCTACCTACACGGTAGTGAACTAGATATCAGTCTGAGTACTGATATCTCAATATTTCTAAGCTACCTACACGGTAGTGAACTAGAATCCAATATACTATAAATGTTGTTGGCAAAAAGGCAAAGTCCATTTTTACCAATAAAAACCCTTTTTTTGAGCCATTTTCAACATATTGATTTTTAATAATTTTATTTTAAGTTAAAAAAAGGGTTAGCAATAAGTAGGAATTTAAGTTTCAAAAACCCCGTTCCTCAAAATTTTTTAGTTGTTTTAGTTTCGGACGTTTGTTGTTTTGTGGTTATTTCTATACGGTGATTACGTCCGAGTTAAGAGGGTTGGCGCGAACCCTCTTTACAATCTCCCGCGGCGACCACGCAAGTGGTCACGATGTGACTGCCTTCCGCCTTCGTTCGCTGTTAACGCACCGGCTGTGATTTGTTCCTGACAAATCACAGCCTTGGCAAACATCCCTGTTTGCCATGCTAACCTCGCTCAGTTGTCAGCACATTGCGAATGTCGCGACACAAAATCGTTTTTATCGTCCTAACATTATTTTTCTTATCCTCAGCTTCAATAGCTAAGAACTAAAAAATAATAGCTAAGGATAGACACAGAGTCCGGCGAAGGTGGCTCTATCCCAATTAGAGTAAATTATTCTACCCCATTGAGTTCTACTCATGATAACCAAAAAAATTCTTGCATTATCACCAATACTATTATTCACCCTATCTTTCGTCCAATAGCCGGAGTAGATGAAGTTGGCTCCAGTGTAATTGGGTATCCCCCCCCATTCCGCTATCAATCCTCCACCAATGTTACGCAGGAAGTGATTCCCATTATTAGGTGGTAAACCTGGTACACAAGCTCCTTCATATGTACAAGTCCCAAGAGTTAAATCCTTGACCGCTGGGAGACGGTAGCCACTAGGGCACCAAAATCTTATATCATTGTAGTTATTTTTATTATAAGTACCACGATTAACAAACCACTGCTTTAACACAAATCCATATTTGACCACCGCATTACCACTGCTATCTCGACCAACTAACTCAAATGTCTGCGGTAAAGATGGTTTGTCGAATCTACCTCCATATTGTGATTGCCATTGCGATGGTGTAGCAACAGGACCCGTTAGGGTGACTCGAACACTGGTACTTGTTGAATCGGTCATCGTCGCCGTAATACCACCATGAGAAACTGCCTCCCAAGATAAGGCCTGATTATTACCAACAATATCTAAATCAAAATACAAATTATTAGCACCAGTAGTCGGAAAGTTTAAACCATAAGACGATGGCGTAACTGATTGTATTAGAAAACCCTTCTCACGGTCATAAACGGCAGCAGAAGGACCTATATTCCCTAAGTTAGGTTTTGCAAAACAAATCGCTGGCGTTTCCTTATTAGGATTAATATAATAAGTCGCATTACCTGCACTAAAACGACTTTCATTAGGTACCCCATAACGTGTTGTTAATCTACCTTCACCATTAGATAAGGTTAATTTATATGGCGCTTTACAAATATTAAGCACTTCATTACGGGCAACAGGATTATTGTCTTTATCAGCAATAGATAAATATAAACGACCGGTAGCGGTGATACCATTAACTCCCTGACCATCGCCATCATCATCCCCCCAATAATTATACGGTGTGCCAATAAGTGAACTTAATTCAATAGAATTAGTATCCGTTGGTACTAACATACCAATATCGGCAAAACTCTGACCAGCAACAGGTAACTCGATAGGATTTCTTACTGAATTATTGGTTGTCGGAGTAAATGTTCTTCCATCAGAAAGCGATATCCCGAGTAGCGCTGCGGTATTTGTTACCCGGGTTCGACCTCCATCAAAGGTTAAATAAGGGGCTGAGCCATAAATAATATTGGTCGTTTTAGTGGTTAATGCATAATTAGAAAAAGAGATAGACTGTAAAACAACCATAGTTAATACCAAAACCATCGGCCGAGATAAAAAGACTAAACCAAGAAATTTTGAAAAATTTTGCCGAAATTTCGGAAATCGCTGAAAGAATAGATTGCAGTGAAATAATAAACGGTATGAGCTTAACTTTAGAAAGGTGAAATTATAAGTTGGGCAGGTTGCGTGTTGCGTGTTGCGTGTTGAAAATTATAATCCATATCAGATATCCTTGTCAATCCAATTTTATGATTTATTTAAAATTTTAAGCCT